>JBOGSL010000060.1:0-8111 GCA_050695395.1 Chloroflexota bacterium
TCACTATGGCCTGGAGCACCGGCACGTTGCAACCCACATCGAGCGCGTGAGTCGCGAGGGCGACCATTTCGTGCTGCGAAGCGAGCACGGTGAGACGATCGGCCGGGCGCGACACGTCCTTCTGGCGCTCGGCCACGGCGAGTGGCGCTGGCCGGAGGTTTGCGCTCAGCAGTCGGCGCGGCTGGAGCTGACCGGCCTGCTCTACCACTCTTACCAGCCGAAGCAGTATCCGGCAGATACCGTCGTGGTGGTGGGTGCCGGAATGGCGGCGATGAATGAGTGGGTCAATGTGCTGCGGCACGGCGGTCGGCTCATCGTCGTCCATCGCGGCCGGCGCCTCATGGAGCAGGCCCTCTCGGCGCCGCGTTGTAGTTTCAGCGGTCCGTGGCTGGATCGCTATCACCAGATGAGCCCGGAAGATCGTGGCGAGGTTCTTTCGGCTTTGTCGCGCGGCACCGTGCCGCGCAGCGGCCGCAGGATCATTCGACAGGCTCGCGACGAAGGACGCATCCAGCTGATTAGTGGAGAGATCGCCGGTATCGAGAGGATCGGCGATCGAGTCTCAATGAACGTGCGCGAGCTAGGCAGCGGACACCTGGAGACGATTGAAGGTGCCATGATGATCGCGGCCACCGGGTTCCAATCAAGCTGGGAGGATATCCCGATACTTCGGGATCTGGTGGAAGAACAGGGCGTGACGGTATGCGGAACGCTGCTGAAGCTTGAGGACGACTGCTCCGTTCCGGTAGTCTCGCAGCTGGAGTCGAGTGTGGCTCTCAGCGGTCCGCTCTCCCGCTGGGCCTATCCGCCGGCTGATTCCCTGGCGGGGATGAAGTATGCCGGCCGGCGTTTCGCGGCGCGTGTTACCGGATCCAATGGCCCGACCGTGCCGGCCTGGTGGCGGATGGTGAGGGCCGGGTGGGCGAGAAGCGGGCCACAACAGGACGGCGAGTCATGTGCTTCTCGCTAAGGGGCCGAATACAAACAAGGCTGATCGCGCTGCTCTGGCCGGCAGTTCTCACGCTGATCCTGGTATTCGCGACCGGCGAGCAGCGCTTCTTCAGCATGTTCCTGGTGATGCTGGTGGTCGGCCTCGACCTGGAAGCGTTCGTCTATCCCCGGCTGTTCGGCTATCAAGCTCACTGGCACACATATCTGTTGGGCATCGGCGAGTTCTTCCTCTACCTGCTCATCGTTCGCTGGCTGGGCGGCACTTTGCCCCTTGCAAGCATCATCTGGTTCTACGCCGCCGCGTGGCTTGGGGGACAGCTCATCATGAACGTGCTGGTACCCATCGTCGATCCGATGTGGGTCGAGCACGGTGGAGAACTATGGCGTCAGGGCTCGGGACGATTAGGCCGGAGCCGTTTCCTGCTCCATCCGTCCTCGCACGGGTTGGTCGCGGCGCTGCTCGTCTTCTTCCTGATCGTGCAGCTCACGCTGCTACCCGTCACGCTGCAGCCGCTCCAGGCACTGGCCGCTCCGCTAGCCGCGTTGGCCATGGCCGCGCTCTGGTCCGCGGCGCGAGGCAAGCTCGGAGAGACTGACTGGCTGGAGGCGGCCTGCTACGGCCTTCTCCTCGCCTTGCTCATCCGCGGTCCGGGGATCTGGCAATTCGCGGCGGCCGGCGCCATAGCGGTCTTGTTTCGATCGGTGCTTCGCGTCGGCCGGCGACCGTTCTTCAATGCGGCTGCCGCTGCCTTTGTCGTAGCCGTTTTGTTCCTCCCCGGCGTCTACTCGGGGCAAAGCCAGTGGGGCAACTCACTGTTACTGCCGCTGGTGATCGCGAATCTGGCGATTCTGCTCGGCAAGCGGGACGGCGCCTGGCCGGCCATGCTGGGCTTCGGGGCGGTGCTGGCCGTCCCGGCTCTTGCGGCAGGCGCCCTCTCTGAGGACCCAAGTCTTCCGACGTACCTGATCTTCTTCGGCGGGTTCCTCCTGGCGGATCGCGCCACGCTTCCGAAAAACCGATGGCTCCAACTGGTCACTGGAGCAATAGTGGCGGGCCTGGGACTGGAGCTGCAGTCTGTAGGGCTAGGGCTTCCCTTCGCTATCGCCTTGCTCGCCACGAACTACGCGAGCCGTCTGATCGAGCTCGGATCGCGTGTATGGGCACTCCGCGGCAGGCGCCAACCGGCGAAGGAGAAAGAGAGGACCACAATCACGGCCGCCGCGGATGTGGGCAGGTTGACCTCGCGAAGGGCGTTTCTAGGAACGGTCGGGGCAGCAGCCGGCGGAGTCGTACTCGCCGGCACGACTCGAAGGCTGTCGGGTCTCGACCCGGCCATCCTCTCGTTACCTCCTGAAACCGCCCTCGCCGGCGGGCGGGCGATCCCGCTGTTTCGGAACGTGGCTGGCAGCTCCGGGATCGCGCTCGCCCATCACGGCAATCACGCGGAGGGAAGTCCGGCCGTAGGCACCGGCGCTGCTTGGGGTGACTTCGATGGCGACGGCCGGCTGGATCTATACGTGACCGATCACATGGCCGACAGCCATCTCTATCGCAACAACGGCAACGGCACGTTCACTGACGTCGCCCATAGCGCGGGCGTCGCGCATCCCACTATCCAGACCACCTCGGCGAGCTTCGTGGATTATGACAACGACGGATGGCCCGATCTGTATGTCGGCGCGGCGCACGGTCCGAACGTGCTCTACCACAACGACCGCGACGGGACCTTCACCGACGTAACCAAGAAGTCCGGTCTGGGCGACACCGAGCGAACCATGTCGACCGTCTGGGCCGACTACGACGGCGATGGTTACCTCGACGTTTTCGTGGCCAATTACTCGACTCTGCCCATCACCCTCAACCCGCACAGCACTCCCATGGAGAACTTTCGCACGGTCCTCCACCTTCCGCGCCCCAACAATCATCTCTTTCACAACAACGGCGACGGCACCTTCACCGATGTGAGCGATTTGCTCGGCTTTCAGTCGACGCAGGGCTTTGGCTTCTCGGCTGTCTGGTTCGATTACAACCACGATGGCCGGCCGGATTTGTACGTTGCCTACGACTTCGGCTGGGTCGTTCAGCCGAACACGCTGTGGCGGAATGACGGGCCCGCCGGCCACGGCTGGCAATTCAGCCAGGTTCAGAAAGAGCTAGGGGTAAACGCAAGTATCAATGCAATGAGCGCGGCAAGCGGCGATTACAACAACGACGGCTGGGCCGACCTGGCTGTCTCCAATATCGGCCCGAACTTGCTCTATCGCAACGGGGACGGCCGCCGGTTCCACAATCAGGCCGAGGTTGCCAAAGTTGCGCACGCGGTCGACAAGGTCACCAACATGCTCAATCCCTCCATGACCTGGGGCACCGATTTTGCCGATTTCAACAACGACGGCTGGCTCGATCTGTACATCGTCGCGGGGGCCATGTTCTACGAGAACGTCCCGCAGCCCAACGAGCTGTACCTCAACAACGGCGACGGGGGGTTCACGGACGTATCCGCAGCATCCGGAACGAACGATCCGGGCCAGGGGCGAAGCGTCGCGGTGGCCGACTTCAACAACGACGGGAATCTGGACATGTTCGTGGCCAACTACGCTCAGCCGCCGTTGCTATATCGCAACATCGGCGGGAATAACGGCAATCACTGGCTCCGTCTGCAGCTAGAGGGAACTGAGAGCAACCGCGACGCGGTAGGCACGCGAGTTACGGTACATGCGGCTAGGATGCGCCCGCAGGTACGAGAAGTGCAGATCGGCCAGGGCCTCGGCTCCTGCGACGACAAGGCGCTGCACTTTGGTCTGGGGAAGGCGGAGAGCGTACGAGTGATCGACATCGAATGGCCGTCCGGCAAGGGTCAGCGACTTGAGCATGTGCCCGTCAATCGTGTGATCAAGGTTCGGGAGCCGGGACCCAGCCGGTGGGCGTGAGCGGGCTTCCCTCAGGCTCTTCCAGATGGTGTACGAGCAGCCCCTCGAAGCAAGCGACGGTCTTTGTCGGTCTCTGCGAGATTCCCCGCTCACGGTCCAGCCCGGCGGCTCTGCCGTCACGCAGTTCCGTCGCCGGCGAGCCAAAGGTAATTGGTGCCCCCAGAGGGACTCGAACCCCCGCACGCGGTTTAGGAAACCGCTGCTCTGTCCACCTGAGCTATAGGGGCAGGTGCATTTAAGTATACGGAGAAAGGGGTCGGGAGCGGCTCTACCAGGGTCGCCCGCGCGCCTCGCGCGCGACCCCGAGACGTAGCTCGGGGACAGAGGGCCGAGCTACGGATTGCCGCATGGGGACGGAGGGCCTCGTTACGGTGTGTGGCACGGGGACAGAGCCCCGAGCTGCCGATTGCGGCATGGCCGCAGGGGGCCGAGCTACGGATTACTGCATGACCGCCGAGGACCGAACCCCAGCCGCGCTCATCTACTGTGTGGCCGCATGTCAGCCGACATATCCGGCGGCCGGGCGTCACCGTCTCGCGGAGACAGCCAGCCGTGGAGCCGCAGAGCAAGATCGCCGAGCGGTATGACCTGGATACCGGCCGGGGTTTGCTGCAGGGCGCCATGACGGTAGATCTGGAGCAATGCTCCGTTGCGATAAGCAGCCTGGGTGATCGGCCGCCCGAAGACTTTCAGTCCGCCCAAACGGTGGAAGGTCGGCTGGAAGCGCGCGTCAACGACGGAGCCACTCGTCAGGTGCATCCTGGAGGCGATATCGGGCCCGAGGGCCGCGGCGTAGACAGAGCCGTGCCAATCGATGAGCTCGCCGCCCTGGAAATACTGGACCTCGTGACCGTCCAGGGTAAAAGCTTCCGTTCGCGGATACCCGAGCGTGTTGAGCGCTCCGTGGGTTTTAAAGTACGCGAGAAACGGTCCGCGAATATAGTGGCCGGCGCCAAGGACGTAGGTCCAGGCCCGAGCACCGGAGCGGCCGGAGATCGTCGCGTCCGGGCGATCCCACCAGGCCGGACCCTGCTGCCACCGAAAGTCGTGCAGGCCAAAGTTCAGCAGATTGCGCACGTCGGTGATCAGATTCGGCGTGTGCATCACGACTGCGAGAAGATGCCGGCCGTCTCGTCGCACGCTGATTACCTGGCACAGGCCCGCCCGATCGGTGTCACCCGGCTTCACCCCATCTGCGCCCGGGTACCAGTACAGCAGCTGATTGATGTTCCCCAGCCAGTGCACTCGGTTATGTCGCGTGGCCGGCACGTAGTAGCTCTCCGTATCTACGATCTTGCGGAAGAGGGGATCGCGCATGGCGTAGGCGGCGATCGTAGCCAGATCGTGGGCCGACGTGTAGTGGCCGGGGCGATCGAGACCATGCGGCGTGACGTAGTGAGTGTGGCTCATGTGAAGGCTGCGGGCCAGCTCGTTCATCATTGCGACGAAGTGAGAGACGGTGCCGCCCACGTGCTCCGCCAGCGCCACGGCAGCGTCATTTCCGGAGTTCAGCAGCATTCCGTACAGCAGCTGACGAACGGTAACTTGCTCGCCTTGATGTAGCGCCATGGTGGACTCACCCACGGTGGCCGCCGCGTGCGAAACCGTCACCAGATCATTCAGGTGGCCTTGTTGGAGGACAACGGCGGCCGTGGTGATCTTGGTGGTGCTGGCCATCGGCAACGGGGCGTTCGCGTTCTTCTGATAGAGCACCTTGCCCGTATCGAAATCGAGCAGGTAGGCGGATCGTGCCCGAATTGGCGGAACCGGAAAGGCGAGGGTTGTCGTGGCTGCTGAAGGCGGTGGCGCAGGGCGCGGCGTCGCCGTGGGGTAGGGCGTCGCAGTGGGCGGTAGGCCAGGCGCCGAAACCTGATTGACGCCGTGCGACCGCGCCACGACCGCGGGCTCGACCCACAGCGAGAAACTGAGCAAGAGCGCAAGGGCCGCGGACAGAAGCCCGCGGCGTACCCAGGTCACGTCCCGGCGAAGGCGGGTATCACCCTGGTAGCGTAGCGAATTCGGCCGCTCGATTCAAGCCGCATCCATGCTCTGGGCAAAGGCCTCGACGCAGCGGTTCACAGCGACGGGCTGCTCGCGCGTGACGAGATGTCCGGCTGCCGGTATCTCAACCAGGCCCGCCACCGGAATCCGATCGGCGAGAAACCGGGCGTACTTGGGCGGTGTCATTCGGTCCTCGCTGCCTACGACCGCCATCGCGGGAACGTCAACCTCGTCCAGCCGATTCATCACATCGAAGGAGTGCACCGCCCGGTAGTCGTCCCGCACAGTTTGCCGACCCGCCAGTCTCATTCCCGCGACCACGTCTGAACGCACCATTGCATCGTCCGCTACAGACCAGTCCGCCAGCAGCGCGCTCGCCGAGTCGAAGTCGTCATCAAGCAGGCGCAGTATATCTGGGTGGACGCGCAGCCGGGCACCCGTCGCCACGAGTAGCAGGCCGGCGAGCCAGTCCGGCCGTGGAATCCGCAAGGCGAGCTCGAGAGCGATGGCGCCGCCCATGGAATGGCCGGCCAGAATGAGGGGCCGGCTCCCGGAAAGCGTGCCGGCTAGCCAGTCCGAGTAGGCACCCACGGAGGCGAGACCGCGGCCGCCGTTTTCTCCATGACCGGGAAGGTCAAGAGCCTCGACCTCGGGTATGGCCTGCACCTGCGAGTGCCAAATGCCGGCCGACTCTCCCGCCCCATGCACGCAAACGATGCGCATTTGTCCTCCGGAATCAAGTGTATCGCCTCACCGTCTCACGTCCCGCCACAACGTCGCGGAGCCGGCTCACGGACACCTGCAGCAGCGGATGGATCACATCCGGCGCAATCTCTGCCAGGGGCACCAACACAAAGGCTCGTCGGTCCAACTCTGCATGTGGCACGGTAAGCTCCTCGGACTCGATTACCTCGTCGTCAAAGAAGAGAATGTCTAGGTCGATCACTCGCGGCCCCCATCGGTACGTGGGAGTTCGACCCACGATTTGTTCTACTCCCTTGATTCGGTGGAGCAAGTCGAGAGGCGACAGACGGGTATCGAGCTCGACTACAAGATTGAGAAACGGGGGCTGGTCCGCCGGACCTACCGGTTCTGTTTCGTAGAGTGAAGAGGAGGCGCGCAGGCTACCCAACGCGGCTAGCTCGGCCAGGGCGCATTGAAGGTTGTGCTGGCGGTTCCCGAGATTGCTTCCGAGAGAAAGGTAGACGTTTGACACGTGTCCTCCCCGCGCTCGCCATCGGTCTGCTACTGGCCGGGCTAGCCGGCTGTGGTGTATCCGCGACTCCGGGCGGTGCCCCGGCACATCCACCTCCGCTCTTCCATCTTCCCGCGGACCAGGCGGCTCATCCAAGCACCCACAACGAATGGTGGTATGTGGTTGGCCATGTGGACCAGGGGAAGCAGCGCTTTGGTTACGAGGTAACGATATTTCGTTTCCATCAGGTCAAGCTGCCCGGGTTCAATATTCCACTGTCGATTTTCCGGACTGACGTTGCAATAACGGACGAGACCGGCGAGCGCTTCAGCCACAAGGTGACCGAGGTTTTCCCGCAAGAGGCCACGGCTTCGACCAGCGTGCTCGACGTGCGTGCCGGGCCGGCAACCCTCACCGGTTCGTCCCCAGCGGACATGCGTGTGCATGCGACGTTACCGGGAGGCACCATCAATCTCCATCTCAACTCGGAAGCTCCGCCGCTCGCGGTTGGCGGACGCGGCTACATCTCTCTCGGCAATGGCTACAGCTACTACTACTCGCTGACCGATCTCGCGAGCCATGGAACCATCGACTACAACGGTCATACCTTCCGGGTGCACGGCATCTCCTGGCTCGACCATCAATGGGGCAACTGGGCCTGGACGAGTATTCGGGGCTGGACCTGGATGGCCCTGCAATTGACCGACGGCCGTCAGCTCAGCCTCTTCGACTTTCGGGGTACGCATAGCCGCGTGCGACAGGCGAACCTGCTGACCGCCGGCGGCGAGACAAAGGTCGCCCAGAACGTCACGATCGAGCCGATAACCAACTGGCGCAGCCCCGTTACCTTGGCGAACTATCCGTCGGGCTGGAAGATTCGCATCCCGGCATTCAACGCCAAGCTGACCGTCGAGCCGAGCGTGCGAGATCAGGAGGTCACGCTGCCCGAAGATCTCGCCGGCTCCTACTGGGAAGGAAGCGGCCAGGTTAGCGGAACTCTCGGAGGCAAGAGGGTCAAGGGGTACAGCTACAC
>JBOGSL010000061.1:0-15142 GCA_050695395.1 Chloroflexota bacterium
GCGTTGACGGAACGTGACCGATCGGAGTAATAAACCCTCACAGCGCCGACCCGGCGGAATGCCCGGTCACGTTCGGCCGGAATGGCCGGTCACAATCGCCGGAATACGCAATTGAGGCCGCCACCACCGATCGACCTGAGGCGGAGAGGGACCGCGCTCCCCACAGGCGGTCGGTCCAGATGCGGTTGGGACTCAAAACTCCGATCGTCTCCCGATTGCGGGGACGAGTTCCGGACCATTGACTCGCCAACTGCGCAACTCGCCGCACGTGTCCGTAACGGCAGTGCCGCTGTCCGACCGCGAAGCGGGCGGGCAGAACATGCGAGGGGATTGCTCACGGCTGATCGTCCCCTATCAGAAGGGCAGAAGATCGAGCTTACCTTCACGGTTTCAACCGAGTCACAGGCGCGGAATCTCGATGCCGCATGGCGGGAGATCATCCTCGGCGAGCAGCCGCGGACGGCGGTGCGAATGCGCTAGGCGTCATCATGACCGCATGGGGGACGATGGCGCACGCGGCGTGCAGCGGGCGGTCTCAAGCGTTCTTGAGGAGCGCGAGCGCGCTCCGCGCGAGCGACACATCGGTGACTTTGTCGTACGGCAGGATCGACTTCTGCACTCCCATGGACACGTTCAGTGCTTGGATGTAGCGAACACGCTCCTTGGAAAGCCCGAGATCGACTGCGAACGATCGATGCCTGTTGAAAAACGTCCATTCCGTGAGTGCCTCTGCACTCTGATTCTTCCCGAGCGCGGCGGCGCGCGCAGCGATGTACGCATCTCGTGACCCTGGGCTCGAAATGAAACGATACAGCTCTGCATAGGCAGCCAGCGTACGCACTAGCACTTCACGGCGCATTCGGATGGAGCGCTCCGAAGTATAGGAAGCCTGATTCGTGTACTCGGGAAGATCTTTCCAGACCTTACCGTCAGTGAGGCCATGCAAACCGGCGCTAGCTCCCTCCCCCGCGAAGTCGAGCTCGACGGGACCTGCGTCGACAACCTTGGCGGCCACGGCGCGAAAGACGTCCCCGCTGCTGCCGATGTTCACGAACTTGACTTTGCTCGGATCGACATCGTTCTTGCGCAGAAGTGCGATCATGATCGCGTATAGCAGCGCGCCTACGGCCCCGGTGCCTATGGTATGCCCCTCGAGATCCTTCAATGTCCTGATTTCCGGCCGGCAGGTATAGACGATGAAGGGCAGAAGGAGCTCTGATCCCGCGAGGAGTTTCAGGTCGCCTCCCTGCGCGATTGCCGGAAACACCTGATTAAATCCTGAGGCGGTGCAGATATCGGCTTCACCGCTGATGAGCGCGCCGACTATCTGCGAGCCATCATTGACGGTGAGGAAGGTCGGGCGAAGTCCCCTTTTTTCAAGATAGCCTTTGTCCCGCATCAGTTGCTGCAGGGTCGCTGCGAATGTGCCGGCAGTATTTACGATAGTGACGGCAGTCCGCTGCGGTTCTCCGCTGACCGCCGACTGTCGGCGCGAGCACGCCGTCATGGTCAGTGCCGCGCCGGCGAGGAGCAGCGCTCGGCGCCGATCGATGGGCTTGCAGCTCACGCGCTGATCGCCCGAGGAAGCCGTGCCATCCAGGACCGATTGCGTCCTTCCCTGTACGGTCTCGTGCTGCAGGTGGCGCCCATTGATCTCGTACCTGGTTCAGGTCGCAAGCCGAAGGGCCTCCTGCACTAGCGACAGATCGACGACGCGGTCGTATGGGAGCACCGTCTTCTGAATGTGGAAGTCGACGTTGACCTGCTGAATGTACCGGACCCTTTCTGGGCTGAGCACTAGATCGGTCGAGAACGGCTTGACCTTTTGCAGGAAATTCCATTCGTCCACGTGGTCACGCTCCGGGGCGGTCGGGAACACGACCCTGCTCGCGCGCAAGAAGGCACCCCGCGCCGAAGGCTGCTCAACGAAGCGGAACAGCTTGGCATAGGCCGCGAGCACCCGGACCAATGCGCTGCGCTTGGAATTGATCACACTCTGCGAAGTCCAGCCCGCCTGGTAGGTGAACTCCGGTAATTCCGTCGACATGTCGCCATTGACCAGCGAGTGTACCTTATACCACGCGGCATCATCGACGTACGAGGCCGGGCCCACACCGGCGTCGATGGTGCCCGCCATCACCGCCTTGAAGGTGTCGATATTCGAGCCGATATCGACGAAGCGGATGCGCGTTACGTCTACTGAATACTTCCGCAGCAAGGTGACGGTGAGCAGGTAATCGAGAGATCCAACCGACCCGACGCCCATTACCTTGCCTTCGAGATCCTTGAGTGTCCGGACGTTCGGCTTCGCACTGAAAAGCGCAAGCAGCGGAATCAGGGTTGCGGCGTTGGTGATTTTTATTTCTGCGCCGCGCTCTATGGCGGGGAACAGTTGTCCAAATCCAGACATAGGCACGAAGTCGAGGGATCCACCGAAAATGCCACCGAGCGCCTTCGAGCCGTCGGCCAGCGCAACCACGTCCGCCTCGACATCGAAGGCCTTGAGATACCCTTCCTGAAGCAGCAACTGGCTCATCGTTAGGTTCAGTCCTTCCGTGGTGCCGATGCGCATGGAGTGTTGCGCGCCAGCGGAGCGCCGGCCGCAGGAGGTCGCTAGCACCACGGTCGCGGCAGACAGGCCAGTCAGCAGCACTCTGCGCGAAAACATTCCTGCCATTACTGCCAGCGGAGGCGGTGTGTACGAAGGATTGATCTGGGCGCACTGTAGGCGCCACACTTGATTCGTGTCAAGGAATCCCGAGGGGGCGATCTGTTAGACGCGGCCGAAAACTAATAAGCCGATGCAAAAATTAATGCGGCTACGCGACGTCGCGTAGTACACAATGAGGCACGGTGATACCCGATGCTCAATCCCTGAACCAGGCGCCGCGCATGGCCCGGCGAGCCACATCGCGTGCTAATGGCCAATCCGGCGCCCACGAACGCTACCCTCATTGAATTGAAGTCACGCAATGGTCGACATAAGCGAAAAGCCCACTTTTACGACAGCCCTCCGCACGCATGGCCACACGGCCGCATTGAAGAGCGGGCAGGTCCCCGTCAAGGGCGCGACCCTTTCGTTCGTAGAGGTCGAGCCGCAGATTCTCGCGTTTCGTCAGATGGTGCGCGAGGTTGCCTTCGACGTGTGCGAGCTGGCGCCGACAACGTACATCATCGCAAAAGCCTACGGGGCACCGTTTACCGCCATACCGGTATTCTTCGAGCGACGATTTCATCATGCGGGTCTGCTGGTGAGGAGCGATGCCGGCATCCGCGGTCCCAAGGATCTCGAGGGCAAGAAAGTCGGGGTGCGGGCGTATTCGGTGACTACAGGCGTTTGGACCAGGGGCCTTCTGGTCAACGAGTATGGGCTCGACTCCTCCAAGGTGACCTGGGTCGT
This sequence comes from Chloroflexota bacterium, assembly GCA_050695395.1. GTDB lineage: Bacteria > Chloroflexota > UBA5177 > UBA5177 > UBA5177 > JBOGSL01. The sequence goes on from JBOGSL010000061.1 coordinate 3,401, forward strand.
GGACGACGAGGAGCACGTGACACAGCTAAAACTGCCGCGAAATGTCGTGCATGTGCCGGAAGGAAAGTCTCTCGCTGCCATGATGGCTTCGGGGGAAATTCAAGCTGGCTTTGCCGCCAATGCAGGCATCGGGCGCGAAGGGGCGCCGAAGGCGGGTTGGGAGGCCAGAGAGCGAAAGCCGACGGCCGATTACGCCGAGTTGTTCGCCGATGCGGACCGGTTGGGCGCAGAGTGGTATCGGCGGACAGGCATCTATCCGCTGCACAGCACGCTGGTGATCAAAGACGAGATCCTGAAATCCCGTCCATGGCTCGCCCGGTCGCTCTTCGATGCGCTGCAGGAATCAAAGATGCGCTATCTTGAGCGCCTTCGCAGCGGTGAGGTGTCAGGGAAGAACGATCAACGCTATCTCAATCAGATGCGGGTGGTCGGTGCAGATCCGCTGCCTTACGGCTTCGCGATCAACCGTCGCACCATCGAGACACTGGCTCTCTACGCACACCAACAGGGCCTGGTTCCCCGACAGCTCGAAGTAGGCGAGCTCTTCATCCAGATCGATGCCTGACTTGCAGGCGAGGTTCAGAGGTAATTCGGATGTCGTCAAAGATCATCGATATACATCCCCACATCGTGTCACGCGATACGGTTCGATATCCGGTGAGTCCCCTCGGCGGCAAGCGGTCGGACTGGTCGAAGGAGCGCTCGGTCACCTTCGAGGATCTCGTGGTGGCGATGGACCAGGCGAGCGTCGACAAGGCCGCTATCGTGCACTCCTCGACGACTTACGGATTCAACAATGACTATGCTGCCGATGCGGTCGCAACGTCACCAAAAAGATTCACAGGCGTATTCTCCGTCAATGTCACTCAGCAGGACGCCGCCGAGCGGATGCGCTTCTGGTACGGTCGGGGAATGACTGGCATGCGCATTTATGCTCGTGGCAGCACGATCAAGGAGGCTTGGCTGGCCCTTGACGACCCCGTGACCGTCCCGGCCTGGGAATGCGCGAGCGAACTCGGTATCTCAGTGGCTACGAACGTACATGCGACCGGTGCCGGGCTCGGGCAGATCAAGAGCGTCCTGAAGCGCTTCCCGCAAGTAAAGCTGATCATCGATCACGTCGGTCGACCTCCGGTGGAGGACGGCCCGCCCTACGACGCGGCGAAAGAGTACTTCGCCTTGGCGGAATTTCCGAATGTGTATCTAAAGCTCACGATTTCGGGACTCAACGGCATACTGAAGGGCAAGGCGACGGCCGATACTTTCATGCCGAAACTAGTCGGCGTTTTTGGCGCAAAGCGTATTGCCTGGGGTTCCAATTATCCCGCGAGTCCCGGCTCCCTGCCGGAGATCGTTGCGGCCTCCAGGCAGGCGATGCGATCACTCTCCGACGACGACCAGGCCTGCATTTTCGCCCAGACCGCGCAGGAGCTCTATCCGGCGCTGCGTGACTGAGCAATAGCGAAGGTGGGTGTCATGATCATCGATTGCCATGGACACTATACGACCGCGCCCAAGGCGCTCGACTTGTTCCGTAAGGCTCAGATTGCCGCTCTGTCCGATCCAAAGAGCGACCCATGCGGAACGCCGCGTATCTCCGACGATCAGGTGCGGGAGACGCTCGAACCGGCACAGCTCAAGCTGCAGCGCGAGCGAGGCACCGACGTCACGCTCTTCTCTCCCGGTGCCGGTAAGATGGCCCATCACATCGGGTCGTTCCAAACCAGCAGCGACTGGTCGCGGGTATGCAACGATCTGATTGCCCAGGTGTGCCGGATCTATCCGAAGAGCTTCATCGGTGTCTGCCAGCTGCCTCAGTCTCCCGGAGTCGATCCGCGGACATGCGTCACCGAGCTCGAGCGATGCGTGCTCGAGCTGGGGTTCGTCGGCTGTAACCTGAACCCCGACCCCTCGGGAGGCCACTGGAGTGGGCAGCCCCTCACCGACCGGTCGTGGTATCCGCTGTACGAGAAAATGCTCGAGCTGGATGTCCCCGCTATGATTCATGTCGCCGCCTCCTGCAATCCGAACTTCCATGGCACAGGCGCCCACTACATAAACGGCGATACGTCGGCATTTATGCAGTTCCTGACCTCGAATCTATTCAAAGACTTTCCTAAGCTCAAATTCGTAATTCCGCATGGAGGCGGCGCCGTGCCCTATCACTGGGGGCGCTACCGTGGTCTCGCGCTTGACATGAAGCTGCCGCCGCTGCAGGAGTTGCTGCTAGGCAACGTCTTCTTCGATACCTGCGTCTATCATCAGAAGGGGATCGATCTCTTGACGAGCGTCGTTCCTGTCACAAACGTGCTGTTTGCTTCCGAGATGATAGGCGCAGTGAGGGGTGTGGATCCCGAGACCGGGCATCGCTTCGACGATACCCGTCGGTACATCGATGGTGTCACGCACCTTTCCGGTGAGCAACGTGGGCAGATCTTCGAGCATAACGCCCGTCGTGTCTATGGCCGACTGAACAAGGCGTTGGCCGAGCGACGCCTGGGCTGAGTGCCGAGACCGGAGTCACTCCATGAGCGATGTCGATAAGGACCGGCGTTGGTTGCTGAACATGGGCGGCGCGGCGGTTCTGGCGAGCGCGCTGCCTCTCGGCCATTCCTCGGCCAGGGGTGCGGGCTTGGCGCCCGCCAGTGCGCCAAGAGGAAAAAATACCAATGTCCCGCCCTGGGCCTATATCTCTCCCCTCGCCACCAGGCTTGCTGAGTATGTTTCAACTGCGCTCGATCGGGAGCTGCCTGATCAGGTGATCGCCACGGCGAAGCTGCACGTGCTTGACACGATCGCCGCCATGGTGGCCGGATCACGGCTCAGGCCGGGCGAACTTGCCGCCCGATATGTCGCGAAACTGGGCGGTACGCCCGAGGCGATGGTGATCGGGACCGATACGCTCTCATCGGTCGTCAACGCAACGTTCGCCAACGCCATGGCCGCTCATGCGGACGAATCCGACGATACCAGCCCGATAGGTCCCTTCCACGCCGGTTGCGGCTGCGTGCCGGCAGCGCTGGCGACGGCCGAGTACGCAGGCCGGAATGGGATGCAGGTCCTGCGGGCGGTCACGCTCGGGTATGACATCGGGACGCGCCTGATTCTGTCCCTGGGGGGGACCAAGCACAATCCGTCGTGTATGACCAACACTTTTGCCGTAACAGCGACCTGTGCGGCTCTTCTGCGTCTCACCCCGGCGCAGGTTCGGTACGCATTTTCCTACGCTGGACAGCAGGCCTCCGGGATCGGCTACTGGGACAGGGACATTCAGCACGTCGAGAAGGCGTTCGATTTCGGCGGTATGGGCGCGCGTAATGGAGTGATGGCCGCGACGATGGTCGCCATGGGATTCACCGGCGTCGAGGATCCCTTCAGCGGGAGCCCGAACATTTTTAGCGTACTCGGTGAGAAACCGGCGCCGGACAAGATGATCGCCGACCTCGGCACTCGGTTCTATATCCTCGGCACCACGATCAAGCAGTGGGGAGCCGGCGAGCCGCTGCAGTCAGTGCTCGACAACATAACGGCGCTGATCAAGAACGCCGCCGTGAGGCCAGGCAACATCAAGCGCATCATCGTCGAAGTGCCGAGCGGCGATGTGCACATCGTCAACAACAACCCCAATCCGGGTCTTTGCGTACAGCACCTGATCGCTCTCACGATTGTCGATCGCGGAGCGACATTCTGGAGCATACACGATGTGGCGCGTATGCACGATCCAATAGTGCTCGCGGTTCGGAGGCTTGTCGAGCTCGTTCCGAGTCACGCGCTGCAGATGGCGAAGACCCGTCATCTGACGGTCATCCGAATCCAGACGTCGGACGGCCGTTGGTTCAGCCATGCAGTGCAGAAGCTCCTCGGCACGGCGCAGGATCCCATGGATGCGCAACAGGTCGAGGCGAAAGCACTCGACTTGACGGGACGGGTCCTCGGCGTAAAACGCGCGAGGCAATTGATCGCTACAATGAGGGGCTTCGACCGCTTGGGAGCGGTATCCGCTCTGCGGCCTCTGCTTCAGACGTAGCCCCGCCTGTTGCGGCCGCGATTGGCGGTTTGAAGCACGCCTGCGGAGCACTCCGCAGGAAAAATGTTATGGAACGCGCGAAATAATTGATAGGAAGCCGTGCGCGCGGCGTAGTACTTTGACCTTGGTACACAGCCGCTTGCGAGGCGGCTGACTGGTAACCCAGAGAGCAGTACATTCGGACTTCAGAAGGGGGGGGGCGAGTGAAACCGATCCACGAAATTAAGAAAGCCGCCGCGACTGTGGTGGTCTCCGCTCTCTTTGCCGGCACCGCGGCGGCGCAGAGCGCTGTTGGTGTGGCGAAACCGAAGCCGAACGATCCAGCACCAGTATCCACCAGTCAACTGCGTCCGGTCACTATCACGGGCTCTCGTGTCATCACCAATGGCAGCGACAGCCCGACGCCGGTGACGGTAGTGCCGATCGAGCAGATGACCGCCATCGATCCGTCCGGAACCGTCGCGGATCAATTGAACTCGTTACCGCAATTCGCCGGCTCGCGCGGACCGCTGACTAACCCAGGAGGGGGCTCTCAGGGCACTAGCTCCGCAGCGTCGGATCCGGCGGCCAACGTGCTGAACCTGCGGAACATGGGGTATACGAGAACGCTAATATTGTTCGATGGACATCGCGTCGCACCGACCGGCACCGATGGGACGGTAGACATCGACGCCATCCCCCAGATGTTGCTGAAGCGCGTCGACATCGTCACCGGTGGCGCCTCCGCAGTGTACGGATCTGACGCAGTCACCGGTGTGGTGAACTTCGTTCCAGATACGACCTTTAAGGGGCTAAAGGTCGATGCCTCGAGCGGCATTTCGCACTATGGCGATGACCAGACGAACGAAATCGGGATTGCATTCGGGTCAGATCTGTTTGGCAGTAATGCCCACTTCGAAGGGAGTTTCCAGTTCCGAAAGAGCAATGGCGTACTTTTCAGGAGCGACCGCTCGTTTGGCGTCAATCGGTGGACGATGGAAAACCCCAGTAATGGCGAGTACGGTCCGTATCTGATGGAGCAGTTCGTGACTTCCACGCGTAGCAGCTTTGGTGGGCTAATCCTCGGCGGGCCGTTGAGCAACGCGAACTTCACGCAGAACGGAGTTCTCAGTCCCTTCCTTTTGGGAACGCCGCTTGGCAACCAACCATACCAGGCGGGCGGTGGGGGTGCCTATAATAATAGCACCCTGGCCGCGCCGGAGGAGATGGGACAGCTCTATCTACGGTTCGACGATGACCTCACTAACGCGTTTCACGTCTATGCATACATAACCGGGAACTACAATCATTCATGGCAGCAGGCCGCGGCGGATACGCTGCGAACGCCGAACGGTTCTAGCAACGGGGCGATTGCCCTGAGCTCAACCGATGCGTTTCTGCCGGCATCCGTTCAACAGACCCTATCGGCGGCCGGTCCGACTTTCGAGTTCGGCAAGACTTTCAGCGACATACCCGCCTCGAACGTCGATAGCTGGGAGCGTCAATGGCAGGCGGCGACCGGCTTCACGGCCGCCCTGGCGCATGGGTACACATGGGATGGATATTATTCGCACGCACAGAACGACATCAACGAGCGCCAGAACGCCAATCTAAATACGCTCAAGCTGGTCGCGGCGCTGGATGCGGTGGTGAACCCCGCCAATGGCGAGGCGGTTTGCGCGGTGAGTTTGACCGAGTACGGATCGCTCTACCCGGGCTGCACACCCCTCGATCCGTTCGGCCCGAATGCCGCGAGCCAGGAGGCCATCAATTACGTTGGGGGGGCGACCCAGTTTTGGGCTCACACAGCCATGGACGACGTAACGACGACTCTACGGGGTGCTCCCCTGTCGACCTGGGATGGACCCATCAACATGGCGGTCTCGGCCGAATGGCGCCGTCTGGGCTATGACCTGATCCAGTCGGGGCTTCCCAACGACCCGAGCGATCCGATCAGTTGCGCGGGCCTTCCATCGTACGACTGCAAGGCCACGACCAGCGCCCAGACCTGGGAGATCGAAGTGTCAGCACCACGCTCAGAGGTGACCCAGAGCGTCAAGGAAGCTGCATTTGAGTTCAACGCACCCTTGATCAAGAATCTGAAGCTCATTAAGGAAGTTTCCTTCAATGGAGCGGCAAGATGGATGGATTATTCGACCAGTGGCACTGCCTGGGCGTGGAAAGGCGGTATTGTCTGGAAAGTTAACGGGCAATTGACATTCCGTGCCACCCGATCGCGCGACATCCGAGCGCCCACGCTGAATGACCTGTACGTCCCACCGTCGTATTCCGTGTACGGGGGCGAGGACTTCCTCACGGGCGTTACGGCATTCTCACCCGAAATACCATTCATCGCCCAGGGAAACGCTAAACTGACACCTGAGATTGGCAACACTCAGACGGCGGGCCTCATCTACACCCCCAATTGGCTGCCGGGGTTCAGCCTGACCGTGGATGCTTTCAAGATCGACGTCAGTCACGCCATCCAGCAGTTCAGGGGGGCCTCGAACTACGTGATGACAGGTTGCGCAGAGAGCGGCGGCTCGTCGGCCTTCTGTCAGCTGATCGTAAGGCCCATCAGCTGCTGCAGCGCCGCGGTCGCGAACACCGCCACGGAGCTATTCACGGAATCCCTCAACCTTGCCGATCAATGGACCGACGGCGGCGATCTAGAGGCCGATTACCTCACCCATGTGCGCAATCACCCGCTCGACGTGCGGCTCTTGGCGACTTTCCAACCCAATCTGGTGTACGCTGCCCCCGGAAGCGCGCAGTTCAATATGGCGGGGGTTGCGTTCGCCAACGGTGCGTTGCAGGCGACTCCCGTCTGGCGAGCTTCGCTGCTCGCGCGCTATAGTCCCTTCCACAACGTCACAATAAACGCGCGGGAGCGCTGGAGGAGTGATCTCAACTGGGGCCCGTTGTTCGCGCCGCCGCAAACCTACATATTTCCAATGGGCAAGATCGCCCAGGTGTGGTACACGGATATCAGCATGTCATACCTGCTTGACGAATCCGATAGCACCCTGGAGCTGTACGTGAGCGCGGACAACCTGTTCAACCGACAGCCGCCCGCTGCGGCGTTCTACGGTAACGCGGTACCCGGAACATTCGGTGGCTTCGCGCTGGGCGACGATCCGATTGGGGCCTACTATACGGTAGGTATCCGCTACCGGCGGTGATGTCTGGTGCCCCGGCAAGACGAGCAGACAGTGAAGCATATGCGTCGAAGCACGGCCCTGCGTTACGCCACTGCCTTTCTGACTGTGGGGGCGTTGGGCTTACTGATGAGCCGCGCGGTGTACGGTCATGGGGCGAAGGTGACGGAGAATTTCGTGCATCTTGGCCGCGGCGTAGCCGGTGTGCTTTATCAGCCGGCGGTGCTCGGTGACAAGAGTCAGATCGCGATCTTCATCATGCATTCCGGCGCCGACTATCTGACCTTCCCCGCATGCTCACAGATGGCGGAGCGAGGATACCGCGTGCTGTGCGCAAACGGGTCGGACAGCAAATCCGGATTTACCGACGATGAAAGCATCGACCGGATGCTCCTGGACGCGAAGCTGGGCGTCGAGTATCTGCGAGGATACCCTGGCGTCCGCAAGATTGTTCTCTGGGGACACAGCGGTGGTGGCACGCTGATGTCGGCTTATGAGGACATCGCGCAGAATGGAGTGAAGATCTGCCAGGGACCGGAGAAGATCATGAAATGTCCGCAAAAGCTCGCGGGGCTACCGCTCGCGGACGGCGTCATGTTGATTGACAGCAATTTCGGGCTGGCACCGACTTTTCTGTTTAGCCTCGACCCGGCGGTGGTCAAGGCGAACAGCGGAATGAAACTCAATCCGGCGCTTAACTCGTTCAACCCGAAGAATGGTTTCAATCCTGCGGGCTCGAACTACAGTTCGGCATTCATCCATAGGTTCCTGACGGCTCAGGGGCGGCGAAACGATCGATTGATCGCAGCGGCTCTGCACAGATGGGCGCTGATCAAGGCTGGCAAGGGCCTTTACATCGATGACGAGCCTTTGGTGATTCCAGGAGGCAATTTCAGAGGCTATGACAACAGGTTTTTCGCGCAGGACGTCAGGCTCTGGTCGCATACGATCGAGCCGCGGCAGCTTCTGCTTCCGGGCGGGAAGGTGATCAAAGAAATCGTGCACACAGTGCGCGTGCCTGCAAATCCCGTCTCGCATACCGACTCGCTCTTCTATGGGGCGCTGCAGACTACCGTCTACAAGTTTCTGACCACCTATGCGATTCGCGTAACCCGGAACTACGGCTACGGCTCGGATTCGATCCATGGCATAGATTGGAGATCCAGCTACAGTTCGGTGCCCGGGAACGTGGAAGGTATCGACGCTCCGCTGCTGGTGATGGGGATGACCGGGCACTGGGAGTACATGGCCGCGGAGACGATCTATGACCATGCCGGGAGCCGGGATAAGACCTTGATGTACGTGGAAGGCGCCCTTCACGGTTATACGACCTGCCGCCCGTGTGAGAAATTCCCTGGCCAATTCGGCGATACGCGGCAGACGACTTTCAACTATATCGACCGCTGGTTGAGTCAGAAGGGGCGGTTTCTGCCGAACTAAGGGGTACTTCAGAGATGCAATTACCTTGGCGAGCGATCGCCGCGCTTGCGGCAATCGCGATGATGCAGGCGAGCCGGGCTCCAGCGGCCGGTGCCGCTGCAGTGACGACGGAACATAGCGCCTACCGGCAGGTGTATGTGCGGCTGGCGAACGACGCCAACGCCATCATCGATGAGCCGGTGACGGTCGACCCAGTTCGAAATCACATCGTGCTGCTCGTGGCTCATCCGGAGCATGCGAACGTCTTCAATTCCTTTCCGGGTCCTGCACTTGCCGCGCGCGGCTACCGTGTGATGATGATGGATTATTACGGTCCTGAGCATGCTTACGAAGAATTTCTACGACCATTGGCCACCGCCGTCCGCTATCTGCGTCAGCTGCCGGGCGTCACGAAGGTCGTGTTGGTGGGAGAGAGCACCGGTGGCGCGGAGCTGACCTTCTACCAGGACGTTGCGGAGAACGGGCCAAAACAGGCCTGTCAGGGCCCGCAACGAATCTACAAGTGCAGCGCGGCGGGAATCGAGCATCTGCCGCCGGCCGACGCCGTGGTGCTTCTCGACATCAATATCGGAGCCCCATGCCGGCTGCTGGCTCTTGATCCGGCGGTCGACACCACCCGTCCATGGCAGCGGAATCCCGTTCTTGATATGTTCAGCCGCCGAAACGGCTTCGATTCCACGACCGGGCAGGGGCGCTACAGCGCTGCATTCGTGCGGCGGTTCCTCGCGGCGCAAGGTGTGCGCAACGATCGGGTGATCGATCGTGCGCTCGCGAAGCTGGCGCGGATCGAGGCGGGCAAGGCGAAATTCAAGGACGACGGCCCGTTCCTGGTCGCAGGGTTCAGCGTCGCGATGAATGGCGCGCGGCTCGATCTGGCCGACCTGCAGCTGCTGTCGAGAACGCGGTCACCGCACCTGCTCTTGACGGCCGATGGCAAGGAGTCCTGGCAAATCATCCGCTCCGTTAGACCGCCGATGGCCAGTGCGAAGGACCTAGACCTGTACTACCGGACGACTCCGCAGGGAAGCCAGGCGGTGCGCCACTACCTGTCGTTCTATGGGCTACGCACGACGCTCGGCTACAACGTGACGGACGATGACGTGAAGGGAATCGTGTGGCGCTCTACCGCAAATGATGCGGTCGGAAACGTGGAAGGCATCAGAGTGCCGACCCTTGTCATGGCGGGCAGTTGCTATCCGCACCTGGTGGGGAACGAGATAGTGTTCGGCCACTCAGCCGCCAAGGACAAGGAGTTCGTGGCCGTCGAGGGCGCGAACCACTCGTTGGGGCCCTGCAGACCTAAGTACGGCGATACCCGCAAGCGCGCGTTCGACTTCGTGGACGCGTGGCTCACCAAGCCCGGACGGCTGCTGACCACCGTGCAGTTACGCGCCCCGGACGAAACCGGCAGACATTCTTGAGCCCGTGACAGAGTGGCGTTGCAGCGCAGGAGAGTCCCGATGAGGAGCTGGAATCCAAGATCGTTGGTCGTGGCGCTGAGTCTTGGGCTCCTGCCTGGCTTGGCGCCCGCACAGGGCCGCGTTCAGCTGCAATACCGCCATTTCGACTCCGCTGGGGTGACGATCCGGTACGTCGACCTGGGCAGCGGTGATCCCGTCTTTCTTCTGCACGGTAACGGCGGCTCGCTTGAGAATTGGGTGCGTAACGGGTTCGTGCAGAGCTTGATGCCCAATTTCAGGGTCATCGCGGCGGACGCGCGTGGAAACGGACAGAGTGGGAAGCCTCACCAGGCAAAGGCTTACGGACTGCAGCTGAGCCTCGACGTTCTGCGCCTGATGAACCACCTGGGAATCGCCAAGGCCGACGTGGTCGGCTATTCCATGGGCGCTCAGACCGCCGCCCACCTGATGGTGATTGCGCCTAAGCGGCTGGTCGCAGTCGTGCTCGGAGGCGCTCCCGGACGATATTACTGGACCGAGAAGGATATCCGCGAAGTCGATCTACACGCGGCGCAGCGGGAGAGAGATTGCGTGAGCCGCGGAATGCTGAACGCGCGTCGTGCGCTGGGCACAGCTCCGATATCCAATGCGGCGTTCAAGCGCCGTGAGGCAGCGTGCTTTGCGAACAAGTCGCAGGACCGCGTCGCGCTTGCGGCCTTGAGCAGAGGTCAATCCACGCAGCTGATCACTCGCACCCAAGCGTGCGCCGTCAGCGTCCCGACCTTGGGAGTGGTGGGATCGCTGGATGGCTATCTGCCGTACTTTCGCGAGCTCGAGTCCTGCCGCAGGAACATGCAGGTCGTGGTCATCAAGGGAGCGTCTCACGGGTCGGCCTTTCGCAGCCCGGAATTCTTCGCGGCCACGCGGGCGTTCCTCATGGCGCATCGATTCACGGTAGCTAAACGCTGAGGCGGCACCGTTGCTGCATAGCAGCGCTGCGATCTATCATCAGCTTGGCGTCCGCAGTCTCAGAGGGTCGCAAGCGGGTGGTCGTCGTGACGGACGATCGAGCCTGCGCAGCGCTCGTGTAAGCTCTTGATCGGCAGCAGGGACTCCCTAATTAGATTGCGGATGCGTTCGATGAAGCTCGCCTGCAGCGCCGTTGGGAGCCAGTCCTTGCGCAGCGTGAGCCCGATCGACGGCGCGGGCATGATCGGCGCGTAAGCCAGAGAGGCGAGCGCATCCTCCTCGTGCATCAGCTCGTACGAGGTCAGAAGGGCAAGGCGATCAGCTTGTGAGAGCAGCAGCCTCACCGTCGGCAGCGAAGAGGTCTCGATTCGAGTGAGAGGGGAAGGCCGCCCCGCGAATAAACGCTCGAAGCAGAGCCGGCGTGTACTTTGACGATTGCCGATAACCCACTCGAATCCGCCGAGCTCATCGAGCGTGACGCTCCGCCTTCGCGCCAGAGGGTGTCCCTGTCGGGCTACCACCACATAGGGCGTTTCTGCAAGCGGCAACTGGATCAGATCCTCAGCGCCTGGCTGTCGCAGTAGCCCGACGACCGCATCGACGTCACCACTGCGCAGTCCTATCAGCAGTTCCTTGGCGTTGCCATTCACAATCCGGATGCTGGCGCTCGGGTATGACAACAGGAAGTCATTGATGACCGATCCCAGCATGACGCTGCCGGCCATGTTCATCGCACCAATCACGATCTCGGCGCCGCTGTTCCCCCTCG
>JBOGSL010000062.1:0-5084 GCA_050695395.1 Chloroflexota bacterium
TACTCGGGCCCCGAAACCTTCGATGTGTCGGGCCAGTACCTCATTCCCGGCTTCATCGACGGGCACTGTCATGTAGAGAGCTCGAAGCTCAATGTCGATGAATTCGCGCGGGCCATTCTTCCGACAGGAACAACGGCGGTCGTGGTCGACCCCCACGAATTGGCGAACGTCCTCGGCCTGGAAGGAATCGAATACATGCTGGCCGCGAGCAAGGGCCTTCCGTTGCGTGTGTACATCATGCTGCCGTCGTGCGTACCGGCGAGCCCCTTTGAATCTCCGCACCGCACGCTGGAAGCTTCCGACCTGACAGAACTACTCGGGCGCCAGCGCGTGCTGGGGATCGCGGAGATGATGAATTACCCGGCCGCTATCGCAGGGGAGGCCGAGGCAATGAGCAAGATGGCCGCAGCCGGCTACCGCCACATCGACGGCCACGCACCCGGGGTGACCGGTCGGGCACTCAACGCGTACCTTGTCGCCGGACCCTGCAGCGATCATGAGTGCACGACAATGGCCGAAGCACTCGAGAAGCGTCGGCTCGGCATGTGGATTATGATTCGAGAGGCCTCGATGATCCGAAATCTCGTGGATCTCCTGCCTCTTGTTTCGGAGTACGGGACGGAAAACTGCATGTTTGTCACCGATGATCGCGAAGCGAGCACCCTGCTCTCCGAGGGCCACATTAATTCGATGGTTCGCACCGCCGTGGAGCACGGTCTGCCCGCCGCCGACGCGGTCAAGCTCGCCACGCTGAATGTCGCCCGGTATCACGGCCTCAATAATCTTGGCGCCGTGGCGCCCGGCTATGCTGCCGACATCTCGGTTGTGCCCAATTTGCGCGACTTCAAACCGACGGCCGTATTCCGCTCGGGTCGACTTGTGGCTCTGAACGGGCGGTCGGTACCGTTTGAGAGTTCTCGGCCTCCGCGCTCCGTACTCGAGACAGTTCACATCAGGGCGATATCGGCAGAGGATTTCGGATTGGCTGCTGATGGTGAGCGTGAAATTCGAGTGGTGGATCTTGTACCGGATCAGGTACTCACGCGCGACGGCAGAGCCCCGGCTCCAGTGCACGACCGCCACTTTGTCGCCGATCCGTCCAGAGATCTGGTGAAGCTCGCAGTGGTCGAGCGCCACCACGCACTTGGGCGAATTGGTAAGGGATTTGTCCGCGGCTTCGGGCTGCGCGACGGAGCGTTTGGGTCAACCATAGCCCACGACGCGCACAACGTAGTAGTTGCAGGCGTCGACGACGCGGATATGGCGCTCTGTGTGAGCCGCCTCGCGGAGCTTGGCGGTGGGCTGGTTGTGGCTCGACACGGCGAAGTTGTGGGCGAATTGCCGTTGCCCATCGCCGGTCTGATGAGCGACGCGCCGGCCGCTGAGGTAGCGGCAGGACTTGCCGGCCTGGAGGCCATGCTGCGCGAAATGGGCGTGTTGATAGACACCCCGTTCATGTATCTCGGCTTTCTTGCGCTTTCGGTGATCCCGGAGCTGCGCCTCACGGACCAGGGTCTGATTGACGTGCGGAACTTCGAGCGAGTTCCTCTCGCCATCTCGTGAGCTCACTTCTCTTGAAGGGCTGCCTACTGACGGCCACGATGGACGATCAGCAGCAAGAGCTAGCAGGTTCCGACATTGCCATACGGGACGGCTGGATCGAGGCCGTTGGGGCCGGCGTACAGGGAGAGTTTGACGAAGTCATCGACTGCTCGCGATTTCTCGCCATTCCGGGCCTCATCAACACGCATCACCATCTCTTCCAAACGCTTACTCGCGGATTCGCGGCCGGCGATGGACGTCCGCTGTTCGAGTGGCTGCAAACGCTCTATCCGGTCTGGGCCGGGTTGGACGACAGTATGATCTACGACTCGACGCGTGCCGGGCTAGCCGAGCTCGCCCTCTCCGGCTGCACCACCTGCGCGGATCATCTCTACCTGTTCCCACCCGGCAGTGAGGATTTCATCGACCGGCAGGTAGAAGCGGCGCGCGACATCGGGCTACGGTTTCACCCAACCCGAGGCAGCATGGATCTGGGCCAGAGCCAGGGTGGCTTGCCGCCCGACGGTGTGGTGCAAGATCGAAATACTGTCATCCGGGATTCAGAGAGGGTAATCGACACGTACCACGACTCGTCGCCCGGGTCGATGCTGCGCATTGGCCTGGCCCCATGTTCGCCCTTTTCCGTAACGCCCGAGCTAATGCTGGAGTCTGCCGGTCTGGCGCGAGACGAAGATGTTCGGCTGCATACGCACATCGCGGAGACGCTTGATGAGGCGGCGTTTAGTCAGAAGAACTTCAACATGACGCCCATGCAACTGCTCGGCCACCTGGGCTGGCTCGGCCCCGACGTCTGGCTCGCGCACTCCGTGCACGTGGATTCCACCGACACCGCGCTTCTGGCGCGCCACGGCGCCTCCGTCGCCCACTGTCCTACCTCCAACATGCTTCTGGCCTCGGGTCTCGCTCCCGTCCGCGACTATCTCAATGCCGGTGTGCATGTCGGTCTGGGTGTGGATGGAAGCGCATCGAACGATGCCAACGACCTGCGTCAGGAGGTGAAGCAGGCGATGCTCGCCGCCCGAACCCGCGACGGTGTCCGAGCGCTCACCTCCCGTGAAGCACTCAGAATGGCGACGCGAGGCGGAGCCGAGTGCCTGGGCCGCGACGACATTGGTAGCATCCAGCCGGGTAAGCAAGGTGACATAACCCTGGTCGACGTTTCATCGCTGGAGTGCTCGGGTGGGCAGGAAGACAGAGTGAGCGCCGCCATCTTGGGAGCGCCGCAAATCGACACGGTTATCGTGCGGGGACGGCAGGTGGTGAGAGATGGGCGCCTTGCGAGCCACGACAAAGACGAGATCGCGGCCAGGCAGAACGAGTCGTCGCGGCGGTTATTTGAAGCGTGGAGGGCGACGTGAAGCGGCGCAAGACTCGATCACCCCAGCTTCGATTTAATGTCGAATTCCAATTGACACCGACGGATGGCTCCGATAGTCTTAAGCAGCAAATTCTAGGAGGAGAAGAACGCTGTTTCGCGGGTTGTGCGCAACCCTTCTTTCGCCCTTTTTTTGACGGATCGATCACCTAGAGGAGGACACGTTGCTCGGACGAATGCGGCGGGTGACCACCATTGGCATTGGCGCTGTAACACTGTCTGCGTGCATCGTTCTTGGGGGCTGGGGTCCAAACGCCACCAGTGCCTCCCCGGCGAGTGGCGCCGGGACGCAGGCGAAGACACACAAGAAGCTGACCAGCATCTACTTCATTCTCAACTGGCTTCCCAACACCGAATTCGCCGGTCTCTGGGTTGCGCAGCAGAAGGGATGGTTCCAGCACGCCGGTTTCAAGCTAGGTTTCAAGCCGTGGGCTAACGGCGTCTTTCCGGAGACGCAAGTACCGGAAAGAGGCGGCGATACCTTTGGCTTCCAAAGCGGTGCTGCCATCGCCATAGCGGCCTCGCGAGGGGCGCCTGACGTTGCGGTTTACACTGACACGCAGCACTCGGTCTTCGCTCTCACGGTCATGGCCAAGAGCAAGATCCACAAGCTTACCGACCTCAAGGGGAAGCGCATCGGCTTCCAGTCCCACGAGTTCTACGTTCCTGCGACCATGATGGCCGATGTTGGTATTTCGCAGTCGGAGTGGCACCCGGTGACGGTTGGCTTTGATACGAGCGAACTCACCTCAGGCCATGTGGACGCGTATCTGACATTTCTCACGAACGAGCCCATCGCGCTGAGGCTGGCCGGCGTTAAGACGCGCAGCTTCCCCGCCGCCAACTACGGCTTCCACTTCTATGACGACGTCATGTTCACCACCAGCAACCTCATCAAAAGCAATCCCGGTTTGGTTCATAAAGTGGTGAAGGTTGTCGCCCGCGGCTTTGCCTGGGCTCACGAGCACCCCGCGGCCGCGGCCAAGCTCGTCGTGAAGCACTACTTCCCGGCTCCAAAGGGGACGAAAGCTGCCCTGAACCTCAGGCAACAGGTGCTGGAATCGGAGGCCCTCGCTAAGTCGGCAAATACGGGCGGTCACACCTTCAAGGGCACAATGACCAAATCCTACTGGCAGGACAGCATCAACACGCTCTCCAAGTACCACGAGATTACGAAGAAGCCGAGCGTCAACTCGATCTTCACCAACCGATTCAATCCGTACAAGTAGACCATCCGTATCATTGGGGGGCCGCGCGCCCCCCCAATGATCGTTTCTCCGGGAGTGTCATGCCCTTTCTCGAAGTCAGCGACGTCTGCTACACGTATCCCGGTGCCAATTCGGTTGAGGCATTGCGAAATCTTACCTTCGGCGTCGAGCAAAACCAGTTTGTGTCCGTCATCGGACCATCCGGGTCGGGCAAGTCGACGTTGCTTCGCCTGATCTCCGATCTGCTGGCTCCAACGACCGGCCGAGTGTCGATACAAGGGCAACCCTCGCAGGCTGCGCGACAACGTCGAGAGATCGGCTTCGTGTTTCAGGAGCCTGCGCTGATGCCGTGGCGGAGCGCCATGAAAAACGTCCGGTTGCCGCTGGAGGTGATGAAAAAGAACGGTGATTCCGGACGGCAGACAGCCGAATCGTTGCTGAATCTGGTCGGTCTGAAGGACTTCCAGCGCCAGCGGCCGGAAGAGCTTTCGGGCGGAATGCGTCAGCGGGTGAGCATCGCGCGAGCCCTGACCTACGATCCGCCCCTTCTCCTCATGGACGAGCCGTTTGGCGCACTCGACCAGATTACACGAGACGAGATGGGGCACGAGTTGCTGAATATCTGGACCCAGCGCCAAAGCACTGTTGTGTTTGTGACGCACAGCATCGCCGAGGCTATTTACTTGAGCGATCGCGTCATTGTGCTTAGTTCCCGTCCCGGCACCATCGTCGATGTCATCGACGTGCCCCTTGCTCGCCCGAGAGAGCTCGAGATGCGTCGATCGCCGGCCTTCGTGCAGACAGAGGGGCGACTTCTCGGGGCCCTGGAAGGAAGAGCCGCTACTCATGGCTGATCCGGCGACGGCCCAAACCGACCCCTCCGAGTCGTTGGCTCTGCCTACCCTGAGCCGGCCCTCACTACCATCGCTGTTCAACTC
>JBOGSL010000063.1:0-5328 GCA_050695395.1 Chloroflexota bacterium
GGCGATGACTGCGCTCGTTTGTAGGATCAGGAATCGCCACGAACCTATCTCGTTGGCGATCGTATCTGCCAGGCGCTCCCCCAGCGTGCGATCGGACTCGAAGGACTTGGAGACCGGGTGTTGTAAGACCGCTTGTTCGCTCATAGGTCCGGGGTAGAGCACGTATTGTGCCGTAATGAAAGTGACGTGTCTAGATTAGGAGTACCGCGCGACGAGCAGGCTGGGACATGCGGCGGGTCTGTGGCGGTGTTATTCGCGGGGGGATAGCAGAGCCGATATCCTGTGGCATGCAGGAGCTTCAGGACGTCATCGACAATATCGAACGTGCCATCATTGGCAAGCGCGAGGCGATCGAACTGCTTCTGGTGGCGCTACTTTCGGGCGGACACGCGCTGATCGAGGATGTGCCAGGAACGGGCAAGACCACGATCGCGCGGGCCCTCGCCAGGTCGCTGGCCGCTGACTTCAAGCGCATCCAGTTCACTCCGGATCTGCTGCCCTCCGATGTGACGGGCATCTCGTTCTTCAATCAGCGAAGCTCCGATTTCGAGTTTCGCCCGGGACCTATCCTCGCCAACTTCGTCCTGGCCGACGAGATCAATCGCGCTACACCACGCACGCAATCCGCGCTTCTCGAGGCTATGGAGGAGCGGAGCGTCACCGTAGACGGCGTCACGTATTCGCTTCCGCGGCCGTTCATGGTCCTGGCCACGCAGAACCCCATCGAGCTTGAGGGCACGTTTTCGCTTCCCGAGGCCCAGCTCGATCGATTCATGCTGCGCCTCGGTATCGGCTACCCGACAGCCGAGCAAGAGGAAGAGATCATTCTCTCGCAGGGGGCCGGCCGGCCGGTGGACACGCTCGACCCGGTGCTGCCTGCGGCTGCCATCGAGGTGCTGCGCGAGCGAGCGGCCGCGGTGCGCGTGGAAGACGACATCCGCCACTACATCACACAGCTGGTTCGGGCCACAAGGCGGCACCCGCAGGTAGAGCTCGGCGCAAGCCCGCGTGGCTCGCTCGCGCTCTATCGCGGCGCGCAGGCCTATGCTTTGATTCAAGGCCGAGAATTTGTCTTGCCGGACGACGTGAAGCATCTGGTTGAGCCCGTGCTCGCCCACCGCCTCTCGATACGGCCAGACGCGCGCATGCGAGGACAGACGGCGGAGCACGTCATCGGCGAAGTCTCGGAGGGCGTCCCCGTTCCGGTGGAAGCCGTCTAGCAACGCGCCATGCAACCCTCCCTCTGGCATGTCGCGGGCACCGCCGTCGCCGTACTCCTGGGCGGAGCCATTCCGGTGCTCTGGTTCGTGTTTACGGAGCGCTTTCAAGAGCCGCCCAGCCCGAGCCAATACGCTGTCTTGCTGCTGATTCTGGGTCTGCTCGGCGTGCTGCTCTTCATCCCTGTGATCGCCATCATCGCCGGCACGGGCCTCCTCGGGATCGGTCTGGCCTGGCTCAATGCTCGCTCCAGCCTGGTAGGCGTGACGTACCAGCGCCACCTGTGGCCGCGCCGGATCTTTGCCGGCGATGAAGCCAAGCTTGTTATCGATCTCACCAACGACAAGCTCCTCCCACTTGCCTGGCTCAAGGTCACCGATCCCCTGTCCTTTGCCGATGTGACCGGCCACGGACCACGACGGCTGCTCGAGTTTTCCAGCGGCCTCGATTGGCTTCACTCCGACCGGCCGTCGCTGGTCGTCCGTACCGGTCTTGGCCCCTTGCAGCGACTTCATCGCACTATCCAGATTCGCGGCCTCGTCCGCGGGGTCTACTCGCTCGGCCCCGCCACCATCGCTACCAGCGATGTATTCGGCATCTTCCCTCGTCAGGCGTTGATCGAAGACTGGGAGGAAATCATCGTCTACCCACGCGTCTACTCGCCAGAGGAGATCGGCTTACCCTATCGCGAGGCCCTGGGGACGATCCAGGTTCGTCGTCACCTCATCGACGATCCACTATTGATAGCCGGCGCCCGTGACTACCAGCCGGGCGATCCCTTGCGCCTCATGCATTGGAAGGCCACCGCCCGTACCGGCGAGCTGCACGTTCGCGTGCATGACGCCAGCACGACCGCGCAGATCATGTTCGTCGTCAATCTCAACACCGCATACCAGCTCTGGGAGGGAGTCGATCGGGCACGGATGGAGACGACCATCGAGGTCGCGGCCTCGCTGGCGCTCTGGGCGCTCGACCATGACTTTCAAGTCGGGCTCACCTCCAACGGGACTCTGCCCGGCACGGAGCACAACCCTCGCCTCAACCCCGGCGCGGGCGAGAACCAGGCGACGCGCTTGCTCGAGCACCTGGCGCGCATCGCCTTCGCCGGAGGCATGCAGCCGGAGCGCCTTCTTGGCAGGGAGCTGCAACACCGGGAGACGGCGAGGAGCCTGGTGCTGGTGACACCCCTGATCACCCCTCCGTTGGCTCGTGCCCTGCGCTCGGCCCGTTCTCGGGATCGCGTGAGCGTCGTCTACTGCGGCCGGCATGTCGCCCCGGTTATTCCGGGCGTCCCGGTCTTTGTCGCCAACCCGGGAGAGATTCGTGCTGTCAGCTAGGCACCTGTGCGTCGCCGGCCTGCTGGCGTTGATGGAGGTTATTGCCGGATTCGCCGTCCTGCTGGGAAGTGGCGTGCTGAGCCGCGCAGGATTCTCCGATTCCTCTTTCTGGCTCTTCCTGGGCGTCGAGCTGATTGCTGCTGTTCTGGCCGCGGCTGCGCGATCTCTGTCCCGGTTCACTCGGCTGACCCAGCTGATCGTCCTGATAGGTGGGATACTCGTGGTGGGCTTGCTCGACTTTGCCGGGCCGCACTCGCCCACGCACCTTGCCGTGGCCACGCTCTTACTCGGCCTGGCGTATGTCCGAGGGGTCGGCCAGGTGACCGAAGCGCAGGAATACGAGGACGTGCAGCTGCGCTTTGGCATAGATCTGGCCGCCCTCTTCGCCGGCTTATCCTGGGCTTTGCTGCGGGGCGCACTCCACCAGCAGACCATCTGGCAGCCGCTCGCGGTCGCCGGCGTCGGGTATCTCATTGTCGGCCTGTTGACGCTGGGGGTGGCTCGCTCGGAGTCCGGGCCGCGAGGCGCTCACTTCTTCGCCCTCGTGGCCGTGCTCGCGCAGCTCGGCCTGGTAGTACTCGCCAGCTTGCTGGCTCTTGCCCTGTTCACTCGCGACCTTGCGGGCGGTCTTGGTGCGCTGCTCTCCCCGATCGGCAACCTCATCGAGGATATTCTGCTGGAGATCGTGCAGATCCTCTTCGTTCCCCTGACGGCCATGGAAAACTTCCTGCGCTCCCACGTTTCCCATTCACACGCGCATCTCCCAGGCCGGTTCGCGCGTCAGGCGCGTGAACGGCACGTGCATCAGGTTGCCGGCGGCTCGAATATCCCCTTGGAGGCAATTGGCATTGTCGCCGGCGCCGCGGCGCTGCTGGCTCTCGCTTTTCTGGTGTGGCGAAAGGCCGCGCGCCGTCGGACAGAGCCGGACGTCGGGCAGGTCGAGGACGAGAGAACCGCCACGCCGCTGCACCTGGTTTGGGCGAGGCTGCTGGCCTGGCTTCGAGCGCTGCTCGGCCGGGGAGTGAAGACTCCCCTCGTCATGGCCGCCACGTTGCGCCGGGTTCTCGGCCCCTCGTATCCTTCCGATCCCGTTCGGGGCCTGTACGCCCGCTTGTTGTATCGCTCGGAGAAGGCCGGTCTGTCGCGCGGCCCGCAGACCACGCCCGACGAGTTCGAGCGGTTGCTCGCGGGCCGGTGGCCGGACGCCTCGACGGATTTCGCCGTGCTGACCAACGCCTATACCCTGCGCCGTTACGCCGGCGTCGACTTCGACAGCACCGACATCGAGCGCCTCCGAGCGACCTGGAAGCGGCTCAGGACGATTATGCGAAACGGCGCGGCGTAGGCCGCCATGTCTGTCACACAACGCTGCCCAGGCTCTTCCGGGCCGAAGGGTCGCCCGAGCTACGGTCCCCGCTCAGCCCCCGCCGTTGCAAGCCATTGGAATCGGCCGGCGCGAGCATGGCGCCCGGTGTGTTCTCTGATCGGGATGATCCACGCCTTTGGCCTCCGCCCTTCGCTACAATCAGACACCTTGACGCCGGAGGCGTCGTAGAAAGCAGGAAGCAATGGCAGAGCAACCAGAGGCCCCGCGATACGGCGGCAGAGCCTTACGAAATGGCGTCATGATGGTCGGGCCAGGAGCGGTGGCTGTGGCCGTCCGCAAGGCCGACGGCGGGATCGAAGTCGGGGTCGAGCCTTTCACCATGTCCGGCTCCTGGGCAAAGAACATTCCCTTTGTCCGCGGACTTGTGTCGTTCGGCGGCATGCTGCGGCTGGCCCGCCTATCGTCTCGACTCGAGAACAAGCTTGGCGACGGGCATCGGGTCAAGATGACCTTGCCGCAGCTGGCCCCCGGCATCGGCGCCGCGATCGCCGAGCGGTTGACGGCCGAGCTAGCTCGCCGGACCGATGATCGATTGGTGGCGCCGATCGAAGCGGCGGCCGGCCTTACCCTTCCCTTCATGGCCTTCGCGGTAAGTGGGCGTCTGCCGGGCGTACGCGAACTCTGGCGCTACCACGGCGCCGAGCACAAAGCAGTGAATGCCGCCGAAGCAGGGCTCGAGCTCACCCCCCGAAACGCCCGCCACATGAGCCGGATCCACCCCCGGTGCGGCACTACCATGGCCTTCTGGGGATTGGTGGGCGGCTCGGTTGCACGCCTGGCATTGGGAAGCATGCCGGCCGGGCGCCGCAAAACTGTTCTTGGCCTGGTCTCTGGTCCTCTGGTCATGGCGTCGGCCTACGAGGCGCTTCGGCTTGGCGCCAATTTGCGCGATCACCCCATCGGCAAACTGTTCTTCATCCCCGCCTGGCAATCGCAGCGGTTCACCACCTCCGAGCCATCGGAGGAAGAGCTCGAGGTGGCCATCGCCGCGCTGCAGGCGGTCATGGACCACGAAGAGGCTGCCGCCTAGGGGCCACCAGCCCTTGCTGACGTTTCTCCGCGCCCACCGGCAGCTTCTGTTCCTCGCGCTGGCGAGCGAGCTCATCTATCTCGGCTGCTTCGTATCGATCTACGGGCTTCTCGCTCATTTCTCGTTGCCTTACTCCGATCTCGGTGGCATGACGGGACACTCGCGACTGGCCGGCGCGGTCTACGTGGCTTCGTTCAGCGCCCTCTTCATGGCGCTCCTGCTCGCCTGGCGGGCCGTGCGCCGCGACCAGGGACCGGCGACGCTTCCGATCATCCTGGTCACGGGCGGCGTGCTCTGGCTGACCGCGATCTTCATCTACCCGGTCACCGCGCTGGATGTCTTTGCCTACATTCCGC
>JBOGSL010000064.1:0-10821 GCA_050695395.1 Chloroflexota bacterium
GGCGAAGATGGGCAAGGTTCAGAAGGCCGAGCCCTTCCTCAAGGTCCAGACCACTCGAGTGACGCGGCCTTCCAAGTTCCTGGCCGCCAAGTACAACCAGGGATCGACCTACTTCTTCCAGGGCGTCAACGAGATTCTCAACGGGCAGAACCCGTCGACTATCGTTCCGCAGATGCAGCTGGAAATTCAGCGCTTACTCCGCTGAGTTCGGAGGCGGGAGGAGTCGAAAGGCTCCTCCTGCCTCATTCGCTCCCGTTAGGAGGGCACGGTGGGTCAGCAGGTAGTGGCCGAGCCGGTCACGGCGGTGGTGCCGAAGCGCGCTTCCCGCAGCACCCTCAAGTCGAGGCAGGCGCGCCTCGCCTGGCTGATGCTCTTCCCGACCCTTCTGGTAGTCGCCCTGGTCGCCGCCTACCCGTTCGGCCGCACGGTATACGACAGCTTTACCGACGCCGTGTTCGGGCAGGCCACGACGCACTTCATTGGTCTGCAGAACTACCAAGACCTGATCAACGACGTCTTCTTCCGCAATTCCGTGCTGGAGACGCTCAAGTTCACGGTGATCACGGTTTTCTGCGAGTTCGTGCTCGGGATGATCGTGGCCCTGGTGGTAAATTCCAAGTTCCGAGGCCGGGGGGCAATGCGCGCCGCCATGTTGATCCCCTGGGCAATCGTCACCGTGATCTCGGCCTCCATGTGGAAGCTGATGTACAACGACGTTTACGGGGTCATCAACGATGTGCTTCAGAAGGTCGGACTCATCAGCCACTACGTAGCGTTCACGTCCCTGCCGAGCACCTCACTGTACGCGGCGGCCGCGATAGATATCTGGAAGACCACCCCGTTCATGGCGCTGCTGCTCCTCGCCGGCTTGCAGGTCATCCCCGGCGATACCTACGAGGCGGCCAAGGTGGACGGAGCCAGCGCCATCCAGCAGTTCTTGCGCATTACCTTACCGCTGCTGCGTCCCGCGATCCTGGTCGCACTGATCTTCCGGACGCTCGATGCGCTTCGCGTGTTCGACGTCTTCTTCGTGCTCTTCGGTAACCGGCCAGATACCATGACGATGGCCGTCTACGATCAGGAGAACATCGTCAACTTCGGTCTGATCGGCTACGGCGCGGCGATCAGCGTCGGCATCTTCGTCATCATCGGCATCTTTGTAATCGCCTACGTGAGCACTCTTCGAGTGGAGCGAACATGAGCACGACCAGCCCGAGAGTCAGGGTGCGATCTCGACCTGGCGTATGGAAAAGCAGGCGCGTGTTGCGTCACACCATCGGGCGCCTGTTGTTCTTTCTCCTGGTGGCCGTAATTTTGGTTTATATCCTGTTTCCTTTCTACTGGGCGGTCCGTTCGTCTCTGATGCCGGATACCGCTATCTACAACACACCGATTGACTACTGGCCGCCGCATCCCACTCTGGAGCACTACACTCAGGTCCTCACCAACGGAAATTTCGTCAGTGCTCTCAAGAACTCCGCCATCGTGGGACTCTCCGTGACGATCCTGTCGCTGGTGCTGGGGTCCATGGGTGCTTATGTCCTCGGGCGATTCACGTTCCGCGGCCGCTCCGCAGCCCTGTACATCATCCTGTCTATGACCATGTTTCCCCAGATCGCCATTCTGGGCGCTCTGTACACGGAAGTGAGGGCCCTTGGCCTGTATGACACTCTTCCGGCGCTGATCATCACCTATCTGATCTTTACCCTCCCTTTTACCGTCTGGGTTCTCACCAGCTTCTTTCAGGGAATGCCACGAGAGCTGGAGGAGGCAGGGTACGTCGACGGCGCCAATCCGTTCCAGACGTTCTACAAGATCATGCTGCCTTTGGCTGCGCCGGGGATGGTTACCACCGGTCTACTGGCACTGATCGCCGCCTGGAACGAGTTTCTGTACGCCTTATCCTTCGAGCTTTCGCCCAGCAATTACACGGTGCCGCTGGCCATCTTCGGCCTCGACACGACGAACACGAGCGCGTTTGACGTGCCCTGGGGGAATATCATGGCGGCGACGCTGGTGGTCACCGTGCCGCTGGTCATCCTAGTGCTCATCTTCCAACGCCGCATAGTTGCCGGCCTCACGGCGGGAGCGGTTAAGGGATAGCCCCTAGAATCACTCTGATATCCCCCGTCGGGCGACCGGGCGGCCCCGGATATTGATCGCTTTCCAGAAAGGTATCTCGATGAAAATCCCCCTCGTGGCGGCCGCGGCGGTCGCTCTACTAGCGGCCAGCGGCTACGCCGGCGCCGGCGCCGCTGCTCATCGCCCGGCCCCCCTTCGTCATGTCGCCTTGCAGCGGCTGGGCAGCTCGTCTTTGCTTCATCCCTGGCACCTCCGTTTCTCGGCACCGTTGCAGACGGGCGCCACTCCAACCCCTACCGCAACCGGCACCACCACCAGCACCACCAGTACCCCCACCGCCACTCCCAGTCCGACGGCAACCGTTTCCGTCACGCCATCCCCGACGGCAACCACCACGCCGACCTATCCGGATCCGGTAACGCTCCTCAACAACACGTTCAACGTCTACAGCGAGATTCGGCGCGTCCACTACGACCAGTATGAGCGTCTCGAGCAAACTGGTCTCGTTCAGATCTATGTCGACTGGAGTGGCGACGCCGTCTGTCACAAAAACGCCTTCATCGCGCACGTCAACGCAAAGACGGTGGAGGAAGGCCTCAACCAGACCAAGCACCTGAAATTTACGGTGATAAAGGTCGGCAGCCAGTACTACAAGCGTGCTAATCAAAGCAAGAAATGGTCGAAGATCAAAGCCAAGGCGGCTGCGGCGTACGGCGTCGGGCTGAGCACACCCCTGGAGTGCCCGAGCAGCAGCTCGGGATCAAGCAGCGGTCCTCAGGAAGTCGTCAAGAAAATCACCACGGCAGGGCCGGCGAAATTCCGCGGTGTGGCCGTCTGGCACGTGCACGCATCGGCGGTGATCAAGTCGCAGGGGCACAAGTACCCGGAGTCTGTGGATTACCTGATCTCTCAGAAGCACTTCCTGCCATACAAGATCACCGCCAAAATCGTCGATTCGGCGGACAAGGTAACGATCACCGAGGGACAGGTGCTCACCCTGTTTGGTGAGAAAGTCACGATCAAGGCTCCGGTCATCAACAGCAACAAACCCGCGAAGCACAGCAAGAAGCCCACGAAGCATAAGAAGCACTGATGGAAGCCTACGATCTCTCCCACAAGCTGGCTCTTGCCGGCCGGCATGCATCGGTACCCTTCAGCACCGGCCCAGAGTATACGAACTCCGTTCCCGGCGTTCCGGTGCTGGCGATGGTGCGCATCTTCATTGCGCCGGAAGCATGGTCCGAGGAAAACGTCCTGCGCGTCGGCCGGGAAATCTCTCTGCTGCTCGGGCCGACCGAGCAATTCGACGTGGGGATGACGCTCGCCAGCAAGACGGTGTACGATCCCAAGACATCGGCATTCGGGGTAACGGCACGGCTCACGAAGCTCGATCCCAACGATCCTCATGTTTTCCTGCGTATCACAGAGGGAAACGGCGACCGCGTGTATGCAGCCGTTTTTCCCGGACTTAAGTTTGAGCCGAGCGGGCAAGATTTCTGGCGTTCGATCGAAGCTCCGGGCAGTGTGAAGCAGTCCGCTGAAGCGTAGGACCGTTGCTCCAGCTTCTGGCGATCCGCGACCTGCCCCACGTCCAGACGGAGGACGATCTCGCCGGCCTGATCGTGCGGTCGTTCTCGGATTTTCGCCAGGATGATATCCTCGTCGTCGCCCAGAAAATCGTCTCAAAGGCGGAGGGGCGAATCGTGCGGCTCGACGCGGTTCAGCCGTCGGTAGACGCTGTGAAGCTTGCCGCCGAGACGGACAAAGATGCGCGGCTTGTCGAGCTCATCCTTCGAGAGGCGCGCGAGGTCGTACGCACGCGTCCCGGGTTGATCGTGGTGGAAGATGTGCGCGGCTTCATCTGCGCCAACGCCGGCATCGACCGTTCGAACATAGAACAAGAGGGAGACGGTGAGTCGGTCGCGCTGCTACCCGCGGATCCAGACAGGTCTGCCAGATCGCTGCGCGGGCGAATTGCAGCGTTGACCGGCCACGAGATTGGCGTGATCATCAACGACAGTCACGGGAGGGCGTTTCGTGAGGGAACGGTCGGCGTGGCAATCGGCGTGGCCGGTGTCCCCGCAGTGTGGGACCGGCGAGGAGAAGTCGATTTCACCGGCTATGTCTTGCAACACACCTCGATTGGGATAGCGGACGAAATCGCGTCCGCGGCGTCGCTAATCATGGGACCGGCAGCCGAGGGCGTACCGGCCGTCGTCGTGCGCGGTATGAAACTCCCGGCGGCCGAAGGCAGGACAAGCGATTTGCTACGCGCCAGAGAGGCGGACCTTTTTCGTTGAACAGGATCAGAAGGACAGGTTGACGTGGTTACGGCCCCAGGCCGAGCCGGCTGCGCCGGCGGGCATCCCCGCCAATTCGTCTAGTCTTCCAGTTCTCCCGTCGCCAAAACTCGGTTTAGCCAGGCTTCATCGCGTACCGGAACTTTCAGCTTTTCGGCTCTGGCAAGTTTGGAACCGGGCGCTTCGCCAACCACCAGGTAATCGACAGACTTGCTGATACCAGGAGCGATGGACGCCCCCAACGCCTTGAGACGCTTCTCGGCTTCGGAGCGAGGCATCTCCTCGAGCTTGCCGGTGAGCAACAAGGTCTTGCCGGCGAGCGGACCCGAAGGCTCTGTCTTCTCCTGTCGCCAGGTGAGCCCGGAGGCGCGTAGCTCCTCCAACAGCTTCCGATTTTCGGCATCGTTCATCCACTGGTGGACGCTTTCCGCCGTCTTTCGGCCGATGCCCGGAATCTGCTCCATATCCTCGATCGACGCGTTCGCAATCGAGTCCAGATCGCCCAGTCCTTGGGCAAGTAGGCCTGCGATCTGGCCGCCCACGTACCGAATGCCGAGGGCAAAGATGACCCGCTCGAGCGGCTGAAGCTTGCTGAGGGCGATGGCCCGAAGTATGTTGCGAGCGCTTCGTTCTTGGAATCCCGGCAAGTCGAGCAGCTGGTCTCGCGTCAAGCGGTAGAAGTCGGCCGGCGTGTGAACGAGCCTCATTTCTATCAGCGTGTTTACGAGCGCCTCGCCCAACCCCTGTATATCCATGGCGGGTTCGGAGGCAAAGTGTTCGAGCTCGCGATATCGGCGCGCAGGGCAGTTGGGGTTTGGACAGTAATGCATGGCCTCGCCGTCGGGCTGCACAACAGGCGTGCCGCACACGGGGCAGAGCTCGGGAATGCGATACACCGAGGCGCCATCGCGGCGCTCTTCGACGATCGGCTTCACGACCTGTGGAATTACGTCGCCGGCCCGTCGGACGATGACTCGATCGCCAATCCTGATGTCCTTTCGCTGAATGTCCTGTTCGTTGTGAAGCGTCGCCAATTTGACCACGACTCCGCCGATATTTACCGGCTCGAGGACAGCGA
Source organism: Chloroflexota bacterium (assembly GCA_050695395.1). Taxonomy (GTDB): domain Bacteria; phylum Chloroflexota; class UBA5177; order UBA5177; family UBA5177; genus JBOGSL01. The sequence continues at coordinate 5,461 of JBOGSL010000064.1, forward strand.
ACGGGTTCACGCTTCCGGTGCGCCCGATGTTCACCTGGATGTCTTTCAGGGTGGTCGTCGCCTCGCGGGGCGGGAACTTGTACGCGATGGCCCAGCGCGGCTCCCGCCCTACTACTCCAAGCTCCTCCTGGACGGCCACCGAATCAATCTTGATAACCGCGCCGTCGATCTCGTAGGGGAGCCGCTCCCGCGACTCCTGCAGCTCGAGCGCGTACTGCTTGACACGCTCGAAATCCTCCAGGTGTCGCACCAGTGGATTGACGGGGAAGGACCATGCCTTCAGTTGCTCCAGTGCCTTCCACTGGCTTGCCACGGCGAACCCCTCTGCGTAGCCGATCTGGTAGGCCCAGAGATGCAGCGGCCGGCTTGCCGTGACCTCAGGGTTCATCTGGCGAAGCGAGCCGGCGGCCGCGTTGCGGGGATTCGCGAAGAGAGACTCACCTTGCTCGGCGCGACGTACGTTAATCTGTTCGAAGCCCTCGAGTGGGAGATAAATTTCCCCCCGAACTTCCACCTCTGGCGGCTTCGGTGGCCCCTTCAGCTGTTTCGGCACTTGAGGTATCGTCCGGAGGTTGGCGGTCACGTCCTCGCCCTCGAGCCCGTTGCCGCGCGTCGAGCCGCGTACAAACCGGCCATCCTGATACGTCAGGGCGATGGCAAGTCCATCGATCTTCGGCTCGACCACGAAGCTCAACGGCTGGTCGCCCACCAGATTTCGGACCCTCCGAATCCAGGCATCGAGATCCTCCGCTGCAAATGCGTTCCCCAGACTGAGCATGGGCAGAGGGTGGCGGACCGAGCGGAAGCCGCGTTGGACGGCACCGCCGACCCTCATGGTGGGCGATTCCTCGGTCTGGAGCTCCGGGTAGCGTTCCTCGAGGGCGCGCAGTTCTCGCATGAGAGTGTCGAATTCGCCGTCGGAGATCGTCGGCTGGTCGAGCACGTGGTAGTTGTAGTTCGCCTGCTCGATCAGGTGGCGAAGATCCGCGGCGCGATTGGCCGGATCTTCGGGAATCTGGGAAACGGCCACCTACGGCTCGGGGGTGCCGGCCGTGTACGCGGGAATCTCCGGCAGGATAGATCGCGGCTCGAAGCCGAAGAGGCTCGCAACCACCCCTGGCGAGGCCACCACGCCAAGGCGGAACTGCTCTAGACGGGTCTCAGCGAACACTGCCCGCGACTTGCGCGGAAGCAGTGGGAGCAGTGTCGCCAGAAGCCTATCGGGTAGCGGGAGCTTCGGCTTGAGGAGGCCGAGCTGCCTGGATAGCAAATCGACATACTGGCTAAAGGTGAGAAACATCGGGCCGCCGGCATCGGCACGGCCGTCAGGAATGTCGCTCGTCAGCCCAATCTGGATGCAACGCACCACATCTCGCACGTCAATCGGTTGCACTCGCGGAGCCGGACCACGAGGTACCGGCGTCGCCGGCAACGCCCGTATCAACGCAGATAAGGGTTCAGTAAAACCGTCTCCCGGGCCCAGGATCAGGGAGGGCCGGAGGATCAGATGCGGGACGTCGGAGAAACGAACGAGAGTCTCGGCCTTCCACTTGGCCCGATAGAACGGGGAGTGAGCCGCGGATTCTGCCCCCAGGCAGGCGAGGTAGACGAATTTTTTGACGCCGGCAGAGCCGGCAGCCTGCACCATGTTACGCGTGCCCAGCTCGATTATCTCGGCGGCATCGTCGTCCGGCGCGAAGCTCGCTGCCAGGTGCACAGCCTCTGAGGCGCCGTCCAGGAGATCGCGTACAACCGCCGCATTGCGTACATCGCCGCGCACAACCTGCGCGCCGGCGGGCTCCGCCCCACTCCATCCCGGACGCACCAGAGCGCGGACAGCGTGACCGTCCTCGAGCAGCGCCCGCGTCAGCACCCTTCCAACGAATCCTGTTGCGCCGGTCACGGCGATGGTGGCCACCCGCTCCCTCCTGATACCTAGGCGGACAATTATCCCACGGCGTCCGGCTCGCCACCGGACTCAGCGTGGGGGGCGCTTATTCGTGGGAAAGGTGCTACGGCCAGGAGTGTGTAGGCCGGGCCGGACGGGCTGAGATCGCTGCGCATGACATCCAGTCCCGACACATGAATCTGATCGTCTGGTCTCGTTCGCTCGCGAACCTCTACAAGGCACCGCCCCAGCCTCTGCAAGTCACTTCGGTTCGCTGTCGGGCGCGCCCGCGCCAGCGTGATGTGCGGACGGAACGGCCTATCCTCCAGCTCGAACCCCTCGCCACGCAGCGTTGCCGCCAGGCCGCTCTGTATCTCTTCGAGTCGCGCTAAACCGGCGTCCCGCCGGAGGCCGGCCCACAGGATTCGCGGCGCCGATTGATTGGGAAACGCGCCGAGGTCGGATAGCGAGAGATCGAGGGGGCGCGCGCGGTTTGCTTCCCGTCTGCCCGCGGCGATAACATCGTCGATCCGGTGCGATGGAACATCACCAAGAAAGACGACGGTTATGTGCAGCAAATCGGGGTGCGTCCGTCGGATAATAGGAGCGACCTCGGAGAAAGCTGTTTGGAGCGATCCGAGCGAAGCGCGCGCCGAGGCGGACAGGGGCAAGGAGATAAAAGTTCGGATGGAATGGTTTTTTGACAAACGGGAATCCATAGATTACGATACGATCGCCCATTCCGCGACGCTACGGGAAGGATAGAAAGCGGAAATGTCAGGGATTTTGAGAGAGATCGTCCCCGTCGTCGTGGCGATTGTGGTGGCTTTTGGCGCGGCCGTCTGGTTCAGTATTATCGTCTGGACCTTCATCGACATTCGATCCCGCACCAAGGATCGCGTCGTTTGGGTGTTCGCCACTCTGCTGGTCGTCCTGTTCAACGTGTTCGGGCTGGTGGTATACCTCATCCTACGGCCCCACGAATCGCTCATGCAGGCGTACGAGCGATCGCTCGAGGAAGAGGCGCTCCTCCAGGAAATCGAAGAGCGTCCGATTTGCCCAAGCTGCCGGCGACGGGTAGACATGGATTACCGCATCTGCCCGCATTGTCAACAGAAGCTGCGGGACATCTGTTTGAGCTGCCAGCGGCTCGTCGAGCTGGATTGGGTGGCCTGCCCGTATTGCGGTGTCGAGAGAAAGGTTCCTGTCGCTCTCAGCGGCGAGTCCGCGTAGGTGGCGTATCTCTCGGTCCGTGAGTGGCCGGCAAGCGAGCAACCGCGTGAGAAGCTGGCGGAGCTGGGAGCGGAGCACCTATCGAACGCCGAGCTGCTGGCGATTCTTCTAAGGGTAGGAGTAACCGGGCAGGACGTGGTTAGCCTGTCTCAGGACTTGCTCAACAACCACGGCGGCTTGCTGGGGCTATCACGAACACCTCTTATCCGTCTCGCAGACCAGAAGGGCATCGGGCCGGCGAAGGGCGTGACTATCGCAGCGGCTCTCGAGCTGGGCAGGCGACTGCTGCTGGAGGACGTCGGGGTGGTGCAGATTCGATCGCCGGAAGACGTCGCCAGTATCTTGCAGGTTCAGCTTTCGCAGCTCGAGCAAGAGGAGTTCTGGATAGTCTCCCTGAACATCAAGAATCGAGTGCTGGACAAGAGACGCGTCTATGTCGGCAGCTTGAATTCTTCCCCGGTCCGAATCGGCGATGTCTTCAAGGAAGCCGTTCGGGCCGGATCAGCGGCGGTAGTCGTGGCTCACAACCACCCGAGCGGTGACCCGACTCCTTCGCCGGAAGACGTTCACGTCACCCGTGATCTCGTCACCGCCGGCAAACTGCTCGATATCGAGGTGCTCGATCATCTGATCATCGGTCGGAAAAAGTACGTCTCCTTGCGACGGCTGGGAAAGGGCTTCGAGCAGGCCGCCAAGCGCTGAAACGCTAGGCCCGGCGCCGCCACGGATAGGCGGTGACCATCGCAAGGACAACCGCGCCGAGGGCTGCAACGAGCCAGGGCCACCACCCGAGATGCGATGGTGACCACTGGGCGACCGGAGGATACCAGAGCGGACCCCCCGCGCCGACACTTTGCCGACGGCCATTGAGGTACCAGGCGACAAATTGCATGGCAAAGACAATTTCGGCAAGCATAGTGACTCCGACAACACGAGCCTTGAAGGGCACGGCATCGCGATGACGATAGACTATCTCGCCCGCGAGTAACGGCAGCATCACGACAAAAGGAAGCATATCGCGGCCTTGTACGTCGAAGCCCGTGGCGGCCGTGAGCACCGCGGAAAAGACGATGGGCAAGGCGATCGTCGCGCAAATAGCAAGGATAAGCATAACGCGCTGCCGGAGGGTCCCAAGGTACAGGGCGATAATCACCAGCGCTATCACCATGCCTATCCAGACCCGGTAGAAGAGTGGCGGAAGAAGCGTGTCAAGCCAGCCGAACACGCCAACTTCCTCCATCACCACGTCCGGCAAACGAGCGACCGCCGGGCCAAGCTGCTGGACGAAGTCGTGCATCGTGAGGTAGAGGTGGGATCCGTAGGCGTGTTCGTAGAGGCGATTGAGCCCCGCGCCAACAGCGACACCTGCGGCGGCTAGTGCGGCTCCGCGGGGGGACCGAACGACTCGACCGCGAAGCTCGCGAATACCGAGCAGCCCGACGAGAAGCAACCCATCGAGCGCCGCCCAGAGCGGCGATGGCGTCCGGCTGAGACACAGGATCAGCCCCAGGACGCCTATCGCAGTGCAAAGCCAGAGAGCGGGATCGCGCTCCCGCCAGAAGCGAAGAAGGGCCGCTGAGAAGGCCACGCCAGCCGAGATTTCAAGCCCGCTGGGGTTTATGGAGCTTGCTATGAACAGCGACATAGGCGTCACGCCGAGCAGCAAACCGGCGAGCGACAGCATCGAGCCGTCCCAGAGAAGCCACAGCGCGGCAGCCAACAACGTGAAGTTGATCGCCGCCGCGCCGAGCCGGCCCAGGTGGTCCACCTCGAACGGATTCGACCCCAGACGCCCGAGAAAACCCGGGAGGATGTAACCAAGCGGCTCGTAATTTCCGACCGGCGTCACCACTCCGGCGGGGCGAGTGCTCAGCTGGACGTGGGCCAGGCAGGCGGCTGAGATTTGTGGCTGAAATTGGTCACAGGACAACGGCTGGCCTGAAAGCGTTGCGTCCGACAGATGCGCCGGCACCGTGACGGACCGCGTCGCTTGGTTGAACCAAGCGTCTTCGCGTTTGATGATGGCCGTAGCGGAACCGGGAACGGCGACGTGGCCCGGAGCGCCAATTAACTGGCCATGCCCTATGCCGATAGCTCGGACGTAGTGCGACCACTCGTCCGGCGAAGCAAACGGTGGATTCCCCCAGACCCAGGCAAGCAGCAGGACGCCGTAGGACAGGCAGAGAAGAAGCGGGACGAGCCTGCGGCTATCATGACGACCGTGACGGACTGCGTCTGGC
>JBOGSL010000065.1:0-2321 GCA_050695395.1 Chloroflexota bacterium
TGTGCAGGCCGCGCTCGGTCTTTGCGGCGCTCACGAAAGGGAAGTCGGTGCCGAAGAGGATCCGATCGATCGGCACGAGCCGGGTCAGTGCGGCAAGCGCATACGGATTGAAGGCCTGCGCGGTATCAAAATACAAGCGTTGTATTTCCGTGAGCGGATCGTGCTGCGGCGCGCCGGCGGCTCGGGTGGAGCGCACGAAGTTCCGTATGCGGACCGCGAGCATCGGCAGCGTTCCACCCCCATGAGAGAAGATGAACCGGATGCGGGGGAACCGCACCGTGGCGCCGTGCACCAGAAGGTTGGCGACCGCGCGCGTCGTATCCGTCGGCATCTCGATGATGGTTGCAGGCACCTGCTCGAGGGCACCTCGACAGCAACTCGGCCGCACCGGGTGTACGAAAACCGTAGTGCCGCGCCGGTCGAGCTCGGCCAGTACCGGATCGAACGCCGGGTGGCCCAGATATTTGCCGGCATAGCTCGTGAGCAGGCAGATGCCCTGGGCGTGCAGGACATCGAGCGAGTACGCGACCTCGGCCAGCGAGCCCTCGATGTCGGGCAGCGGCACGGATGCGAAGGAGCCGAAGCGGCCGGGGTGGTCCGCCACGACCCTCGCGGTGTACTCGTTGCAGCTGCGCGCGAGGTGGCGAGCCGCCGCATTATCGCCGTACCACACACCCGGCTCGCTGACCGACAGAACGGCCACCTGCACCCCGCCCCTGTCCATGTCTTCGATGGACTGCTGCGGTACCCAGTCGATGAGCGAAGTCTGTCCGGTCTTGAGCGCCACGATCTTGGCGATGAAGGCCGGCGGGGACACGTGATGGTGCACGTCGATGCGCCACGGCTTGCTCTCTTTCCCGAATGCCCGTGCCGGCAAGCCTGCGGCGGCGAGCACCGAAGCCGCGCCGAGCCCCGCCAGCACGCCGCGGCGCGAGATGCCGCCTGCCTGCACGGGGCGCGAATTCGACTGCAGATGATCTTCGGGCGCCATGGCCTCGGATGGGTCCTCGTAGGATCGGCTCAGCTCGCCTCGATGATCGGCAACAACAGATGACTGTCGTAGGAGGCGCCGGTGACGACGGTGCTGGTCCCGCCGAACAGCACGGGATCCCGGTCGGTATGCAGGTATTGGCCGGAGCCTCCATAGGGAATGCCATCTCGCACCATGGGAGGCGGCCCGGGTCTCTCGAAATCCTTCCCCTCGACGACCAGCATGAGCCGATAGCCCTTGGGCAGCACCACGTTGGTCGGCCAGATCTCCACATTGACCGGATACACCGATCCGGGAGTGAGCGTCTGGCGATCGACATGAGTGTGCCACGGCTGGCCCGGCAGGGATTTGGCCGGGTCTTCCTGGCGATGCGAGACCCGTAACCAGCCCTGGGTGACGGGTGCGGCAGGGTCGTCGGCGCCGTGGAAGGTGTATTCCTTGCCGTCGGGTGCGAAGGCCCGGAGCGTGAGAAACAGATCCATGTCCTCGGTCGAGGAGGACATCCACAGCTTCGCAGACACGGGGCCGGTGATCTCGGTCTCGCTCGCAAACGGCGGGGTGGTGAAGCTCACCCCCGCGCTCGCCATGGCCTGGTAGCTCGCCGACGATCGTGAGCCGGGTCGATGCCGGCCCATCGTCCTGCTTTTCGCATCGAGGTAGTAGCGGGTCCACCGCGTGCCCGGGACCGGGAAGTCGGCGGCGCTGCGCACCGAGTTGCCGTGCGGATGTCGCGCGACGTACTGGAAGCGCGGCTCCCGTTCCCAGCCGTTGTCGATTCCCTTGCAAAAGTGATCCAGGAAGCGCTTCTGCAGGGCATGGCCCTCGGGACTGTAGAACTCCTTGAAGTGCAGACCGACGTGCATGTTGAGCCACTTCTTCTTCGAGCTCGAGCGCTGATATCCATCCGTGTTGCCGCGCAAATGGTGGCCCAGCCCCCCCCAATTGCCTGCGGACAGCAAAGGCACCTCGATGCGCTCGAGAATGGGCGAGTACGCCTTCATCCATTCATCGTCCAGGTGGTGTGCGGCGAATTGCTCGAGTAAATGGATCCGATTGCCCGGCAGGAGTTGCGGGTTCAGCAGCGGCTCATTGGTATGCCGGCCGGTGGTGCTGTCGATGAACCCCCGCGGATTACCATGCTGGTTCCGGCGCACGATGAGGGGCCACCAGATGTCGTGCCAGTAGCTCGTGCAGAGAATCCCACCCTGATGGGTGGCGTCGCGATAGTAATCGTTGAAACCCTCCCAGGGGATCATGGCGGCCAGATGTGGCGGATGCAACGCCGCGACGTGCCACTGCACGAACGAGACGCACGTGTCCCCGACGGACC
>JBOGSL010000066.1:0-2310 GCA_050695395.1 Chloroflexota bacterium
GAGTACAAAAGGACGTTATGCGCAATGGATTGATGCACGGTCGCTAGCACACTCTGACGTACCTGCTCCGGGAGCAGTGTGAACGGGAGGGGTACGGACTCGGTAAAGTCCCGATCTGCGGCGCTCAGTGGGGTTTCATCGTAGAACTCATATGAAGCGAGAGCGGACCCCGAACCCCATGCTCGCCCGAATGTCTGTCCGATCTCGCTCTCGTGAATGTCATTGCGATCATCGGAAGCGAATCTGGCGCGCGTCTCGGCACCGTTGAAGCGCTGGCGCGTGGAGATATTCACCACCCCGCCGACGGCGTCGGAGCCGTATATCGCTGACGCGCCGTCTGTCACCACATCGATCTTTCCGACAGCATCTTCAGGAAAAAGCGAGAGATCTATGAAATTCCCGACCAGATCCGCGGGAGCGATGCGGTGCCCGTCGAGCAATACGAGAGTGGCGTCATTGCCGAGGCCGCGGAGATTCACCCCGGTACCCAACGTAAAATCGTTTGCGCTCTGGGCGCCACCCGCGCGTTGCGCGTCGGTTGTCTCGGACATCCCTCCGGAAAAGTTCGCAGGCAGCGTTTCGAGAAACGCTGACACAGTGCCGAGCCCACTGCGACTCATATCCTCTCGCGTAAAGGTCTGAATCGGCAGAATGGAGCCCGTGACGCTGCGTATATGTGTGCCGGTGATCGTGATTACCTGGAGCAGCGTCTTTTGCTGCCGCTGCTGCTCCTTCTTTCTCTTCATCTCCTTCGGATCATCGGACCGCGCCCGTGGCGGATCCTGGGCCGGGCGTGTACGGCTCCCGGTGAGAGGGTCTGCGCCTTTCGCAGGCTCCGCACCAACGGCGGAACTCGATTTGACGGGTATGACTTCTATCGTGTTACCGTGCAGCGAGTAGGCCAGGCCCGTTCCCCGAAGCAGGGCGGCGAGAACTGCCCCGCCTGAGTAGCGTCCCATGATTTCTCGCGTTCGCATCTGACCTGTTGAAGATTCCCAAGCGAACATGATCTGCACGTGCGCCTGCGCGCCGAATTCCAGGAGCGCCTTGTCGAGCGGCTGCGCCGGTATGTCGAACTGGGCTACGTTCTCCAGACCTCCCGCCAAGGCGGTCCGGATATTAGCGAAGGAAGCGAGAAGTACAGTTGCGACGACCAGCCCAAGATAGGCGGAAAATCGCTCAGAACGGACGATGGCGCCGTCGCAGCCGACGCGAGTCGAATTCATCAGGAATCCCCCCGGTAATAGTGTCAAGCACGGCCGCGCATCTTCAGCACCGCGCGGATGCGCTCATCTGTCGTGACGACTACGATCCCGAGAAGGAAAAAGGAATGCGGCGCCTGATTCGCGCCTGTCAGCGAGCGTTCGGAGCACCGCAGAACGGATGGGACCGGGCGGTACGGATGTAGACGCAAACTTGGCCACCGCGCTCCTCTACGTCGACGGCGAAGATTTTCGGTAGCCCCTGCAGCCACTCTTCGATCTCGCCATCGAGAATCACGCCGCTGAATCGAAGTCGTCCTGCCGAGGGTGTGGCGGAGATGTGCCGCGGGAAGTAGCGGTTTACATCATCAATCACATATCGAAGGGGTTCGTCGTCGAAGATCAACCGTCCGTGTGTCCAGGCGGTCGCAGCGTTTGCGTCGGCATGCACGACGGACGCGATTGAGCCATTGCTGCGATAGGTGACCTCCTCTCCTCTGGTCACGCGTATTGGAGGAGGTAGAGGTATCGACGAGGCGCCTCGGGCGAGTATGGGCGAGAGGCTCACTAGAGGCGACGCAGTGACCGCGACCGTCCCCTCCGTGACAGTCACGACCACCCTATCGGGATCCCGCGTCACGAGGAACGCCGTCCCCACGGCCCTGATGACGCCGTTACCGGCATGTACCAGGAAGGGCCATTTCGGATTATGCGCGACCCTGAACCACGCCTCGCCCCGGACGAGCTCCACGGAGCGAGCCGCCGGCGAGAAGGCGACCACCAGCTTCGTGTCGCCGCCCAGGGTAATCTCGGAGCCATCGACAAGATGAGCCTTCTCCAATCCGCCCACGTCCGTCTGATAGATGACGGGACCGCCGCCGTCGCCGACCCCGGCGCCAACCCACTCCGCTGGTGACCACCAGACGAAGGCAGCAATCGCGGCCATCGCCGCGACGGCGATTCCTGCCGTCAGCAACGGCCACGACTTTGCAACCGATAGCCAGCGATACGGTGTCCGCAGAAGCCTTTGCGATCTCCAAGCGGCTATGGGAATAGTGAGATCGTATTCGTCGGCAGCAATGTCCGCACTCCGGCACGGCCTTGGGGC
>JBOGSL010000067.1:0-16434 GCA_050695395.1 Chloroflexota bacterium
CCGAGTCGTTGGCTCTGCCTACCCTGAGCCGCCCCTCACTACCATCGCTGTTCAACTCCGTTTCGCGCTACCTGCTCCCCGCCCTGGTCGTGGCGGCCTTCTTCCTCATCTGGCAGTTCTTGCCGCCCGCGCTTGGCATCCCCACCTACGAGCTTCCCAATCTCAGCCAGACCATCACGGGTCTTCAACAGGACTGGTCGGAGATCGGGGTGGGCATCCTGGTCACCATGCAGGATGCGCTGGTCGGCTTCCTCATAGGAAACGGCCTGGCCATCCTGGGCGCGACCACCTTCGCCTACTCGCGAACCATGGAGCGAGCATTTTACCCGGTGGCGATATTGGTTCAAACCATTCCGATCATCGTCTACGTTCCATTGTTGGCGATCCTCTTTGACAAGGTGCCGGGACTAGACGCCAATTCGGACGCATCTGCCGTGATCGGGGTCGCCGTATTGATCACGTTCTTCCCCACCCTGGTCAACATGACTGCCGGCTTCAAGGAGGTCGATCCGCGCGTATTCGAGTTCATGACGTTGCTCAATGCCTCGAAGACCGAGATCTTTCTGAAGTTGCGATTCCCGTCCGCCCTCCCGTTTCTGTTTTCTTCGCTCAAGATCACTTCGACTCTGGCGTTTGTAGGAGCGATCGTGGGCGAGTGGATGGCAGGAGCCGGCCTGAACCCCATCGGCCAGATACTGTCCCAGGCCGGAGTGCATTCCCTCCTTGGCTTCGACACCAATCCGGCAAATGCCGGCGGCATTGGAAACCTGCTTAACCTCTTCTATTACAACGTCGACAAACCGGGTTTGTTTGCATCTGTCTTTGCCGTGTCCATCCTCAGCATGCTGGCGTTCGGGGTCATAGTTCTTCTGCAGAAACTCGTCGTCCCCTGGGACGCCTCGCGTTAGTGTTTCGGCAGATCCGCTCCCGGTACATCGTCATCGCGGCTATCGCCTACTCGGCATTGGTGGTGGTAGCGAGCTTCCACTTTAATCTGTCGCTAAGCCCCGATCGCGTCGTCGTCTTACTCCTGATTATTGGCTTGTGCACGGGTCGGGCCCGTCTGTTCCTCAAGGACTGGTCGCTCTTCCTGGTGGTCTTGCTGGCCTGGCAGGTCCTCAGTGGCTACAGTCGCCACCTGGGCCACTTCAAACCCCACATCACGGAGATGATCGTCGCCGATAGGGCGATGTTCTTCGGTCACCTTCCGACCATCTGGCTGCAGCATCATTTCTTTCATCCAGGACATCCCTCCTGGTACGATATCGTCGCCACAGTGCTCTATTCGCTTCACTTTGTGATGCCTATTGCCGTGGCCTTCGTACTCTGGCAGTGGCGACGCCCGGTCTTCGTGCAGTACATGCGTGCCTTTGTCTTGCTGGCGTTCGCCGGCTTTGCCACGTATGTTCTCTTTCCCGCGGCACCGCCCTGGCTCGCCGCCAAGTGGCACTATCTCCCACACATCGCTCGCATCACCCAAGCGGGCTACCACTTCTTTGGCGGCAAAGTCTCGCTGAGCGCTCTCTACCACTTCATGCTGCACCACGGGGGCTATGACCTGGTCGCTGCCATGCCGTCCGAGCATGCCGCCTTCCCGTTCCTGGGCTTTCTGTACCTTCGGCAAGTTTGGCCGCGGTGGTCGTGGGTTCTATTTCCATACTGCGTGGCCGTCTGGGTGGCGGTCATCTATTTGGGTGAGCATTACGCCACGGATGTGATCGCCGGGATCGCCTACGCCGCCGCAGCCTACGTGGTGGTACGCGGGCTCTCGTCTCGTCGCCCCCGCAAGGAATCGCCCGAGCTCGAGGCCGCCGCGTCCGGCAGCCTCACCGCCTAGCCTCTCGTGCTCGCCCGAGCCTGGGGCAGAGCGGTTCCCGCAATCCTGGGCATCGCCGGCATCGCCTGGTTCCTCGGGTGGCAGATCGCGCACCACGGCATATTCCAGTACACGCAGGGGATCTATGCTGCCGATGATGCCGACGAGTGGCGCTATACCGCCTGCAGCACCCTCGTCGAGCATGGTTACGCCCTGTTCAGCCAGGTATTCTCGGCTCAACCGCCGTTGCTGTTCCTCAGTCTGGCCGGCGGCATGCGGCTCTTTGGCGATACTATCGCTGCCGCTCGTTCGGTGGAGATCGCGTTTGGGCTTATTGGCTTGCTCGCCGCCGGTTGGATCGCTTTTCGATGGACAAACGGGTGGGGCGCCGCCGCGACCCTGGTATTGCTGGCGGTCTCGCCCGCCTACCTCCTCTACTCCCACACGGTCGAAGCGGAAGGGCCGATGATGGCGCTTGCTACCCTCTCACTTGCCATCCTCGTTCTGCCAACCGTGGTGCATCTTCCGCCACGGCGGGACCTCGATCGATCGGCCGTGTTGCTGCCTCGTATTGTGCTCCCTGCGGGGAGGGATCACGCGGTTGGCGGCGTCGGCGAGACCATTCTGGTCGTTGTGGCCGGGCTCGTGCTTGCCGCGGCCATTCTCACGAAGCTCTTTGCACTCGAGGCGCTAGTTCCGGCGCTCTTCCTGCTGCTCACCAACTCGCCTCGTCGATTGCGGGACAGCGCCGTATTCCTGGTTGCGGCCCTGCTTCCCGTCGTGCTGGAGTTTCTCCTCGTTTCGCCCGCGCAACAGTGGCGCCAGGCGGTGTCGTTGCACACGAAAATATCGAGTTTCCCGCTGCCTAATACCGTTTCCACCCTTCACATTCTGCGCAATTTTCTAACCTTCGACCTGGGCTTGACGCTTGTGGCCGTAGCCGGCTTTTTGGTGTTGCTCGCGTCTGAACGTTGGAGGACGGCCGCGTTCTTCTTCCTCTGGGTGGGTGGGGAGCTCGTCATGCTGGTTGTCTTTCACCCACTCTTTCCTCATCACCCGGCCATTCTCCTCACGGGGATGGGTGCACTCGGCGGCGTGGGCATCGGGACGGCGGTAGACACGCTCCCGCTACGACGGGTCGCAGCGCTTCCTCTCGCAATAGCCTTTCTCGCGTACGTGATCCTCGTCCCGCGGTTGGTCCACGACGATCGCCACCTCTTGGTGCCGGGCTCCCCGCCGCGAGTTGTCCAGCTGACACGGTTCGTAAAGCACCGTCTCCCGCCCGGCTCCTTCATTGCTACGGATGATCTTGCCGTTGCCGACCAAGCTCGCCTTCTGGTGCCTCCGCCTTTATGCGATCCGTCCAGTGTCCGGTTGCACGCCGGCTACCTAACTGCTCGGACGCTCAAAGCCGCCACCCGCAGGTATCACGCTCTCATGGTGCTGCCCACGTTCGGAATCTATCCGCAAGTTCCCGCGTATATGGCGTGGGTGCGTGGCCACTACCGCCTCGTTCCGGCTCCGCTCGGAAACGTCGCCTATGTTAAGCGTTAGTCCTGACCGAAGACCGACGGCGGCGATGGAGCGCTTGATTGGTTGTGCTGCTTTGAGTGAAGCTCGAAGTTCAGTCTGTAGGACTGATGCGATAGGAGACGGCCCATCTCCAACTGGCCTGTGTATCCTTTCTTGTCGACCATGACGGGCATGTTCACGTCCTTTGGGAACTTCAAGTTGTACCGGCCTCCCGTGTCTGTCACCGCTTTGGCTCGTCCGTAGACAATCCGGACCACCGCTCCCTTGAGCGGTTTGTGCGATCGAGCGTCACGGACCGTGCCGTGCAGGATCGCGGTGAAATCTTTCCGGGGAATAGTTGTGGGCGTGGGTTGGGCCGCGGCTACGACGGTGGGTAAGGCCGCGGACGAGCCCCCGCGGACCGTTGACTTCTTTCGAGCCACGGGGGACGTTTGAGGGATCGCCTGAACGTGCACCGGCGGCGCGCCTTTGATAGAGGTGGCGGACGTAGAGATGCCGGGCGAGCTACTAGAAGCACAGCCGGCGACAAGCAGGCCAAGGAGGCCCGTGCCAATCAAACGCATTGGATGCTCCTGACGTTGTACCTTGCCAGGTTAGCGAATGATCAGCCAGTGAAACAACGGGGACGGTCTACGGCTTCCAGGGGTGGCCCCGGGGGGTCTTCGTTGATGTCGGCTTAGGAGTAGGCGTAGCCGTCGGCGGATCGTATGGCTCGGACACGTCCGTGGGGGTGGCTGTCGGTGTGGCAGTCGGAGCTGACCCGTTGGGGGAGGAGCCGCCGGCCGTCGGGTCCTGAAGCGAGACGTCGTCCAGGTAAAACGTACTCGGGCGTAGGCCATTGCCGTAGCCGCTGAAATAGATCTCGACCGACTTTCCGGCGTACCTTGCCAGAGCAGAACTCACATCAAACGTCGATTCCGACCATCCGCTGCGTCCCTGGTAATTGCAGATCGTCTGCTCGGTCTTGATCAGAGCTCCGCCTGACGTCCGAAGTTGCGGCCTCAGCCAGTCGTAGCACCGATTCGTGGCCGTCTCCTGAGTGGCGGTTTGGTACCAGAAGGAGAGGGTCAAGCCGGACGTGCTGGCAGGCAGAGCCACCGTTTGCCAGATGTTGTCGTTGCAATAGTTGTAACCACACAACGAAGCGCTGTGAGTCGGGCTATGGTAAGTCGCCGTACCGATCAGCTGAGTGCCGGCGCGCCTGCTTCTTTCAGACCACGGTCCCTGTTCGCCCTCGAAGTCGCCATCACCGAGTAGGTTGCCGGACGACACCGGGATGTCAGTGGGCGTCGCAGTCGGCGTGTTGGTCGGCGTCGAGGTTGGAGTCGCGGTCGGAGTCGCGGTCGGAGTCGAGGTTGGAGTATTGGGCGAAGTAAGAGTGGCAGTTGGCGTTGGAGTCGGCGTGTTAGTAGCCGGTGATCCGCCACCGGTAGTTACCCCTGCCATGTCTCGCGCCAAGTTATAAAGATCCGGGGAGCCCCACCCGGTCACCGCGTCCCAGCCTGTGCCGGCGCTGTAGCCGCCATTGTTGCCGGAAGTGATGTCGTGGAACGGCGGATATGCCGGAGAGGTCGTAGCCAGCCGATAAATCACGGGATCGATGAATCCCGCCTCGGGCTGGCCCTGGCCGGAGAGATATTGATTGACGTCTGCCATCATGCCGGCCCAGAGCGGGCTGGCGAGGCTGGTGCCGCCGAACATGTAAGCGCAGTTGGGAGAGCCGCTCCCGTAGCAAACATAGGCGCCCGTATTCGGATCGGCGTCGGCCGACACATCGGGATACCCTCGCCGTCCATTGTTCGGGAGATTTCCCACTTGCCACGTTGGCCGGCCGTAGATGTTGCTGTATCCGCCGCCGGAGCCCTCCGGACCGCCTCCGTTGCAGGTGCCGCAATATTGCCACGCCGCTTCGCCGGGCCAGCTCGACCCGATATTGCCGCTAAAGCGAGTGCCGCCAACGGCGGTCACGAATGGATTGTTCGCCGGATCGCCCGGATAGTCGGCCGAATAGCGGCCGGTACTGATCTGACAATACGAGCCGTTGTCGCCGGTGGAGAAGAAGAAGTTGTGGCCCGTCAGTCCGTCCGACTCGAAGATGTTTGTCTCGCCTTGCTCCCAGGAATCGTAGGAAGAATCCTCACACCCGCCCCAACTGTTCGTGATTTGCAAGTCAGCGGCGTTTGTACCCGCGTCGTTGAGCGCGTCGAGCAGCCCTTGATTGGTGGGGTTGCCGAAAGCGTCCGTCGGCGCTTCGTAGTAGTCGATCACCGCCCCCGGCGCCATGCCGCTCGAGTACTCGATATCCAGGGAGGCTTCACCGGAATCGCCATAGGTCGTGCCTCCGTCCACGGAGTGGACCACGAGCCGGCCGTTGGCCGTCGTCGCGGTGCTGGCGCCCGTGTATGAGGCAAAGGCTGCCAGCGTCTGAGCCGAGGGCGGCTTCTCCCAGAGCGTGATGCCGATGTGCTGCCCGACGCCGGTGTCCCCAGCGCTCCAGAGCGGCGTCACATCGTAGGCATGGGCGAAATCTTCAGGCTGATATGGCGGCTGGCCGTTGGCCGTGCCGTTGTCCTGGGGAAGATGGAAGCGCGGGAGGCTGTCCAAACCAACGATACCGCTCACGAAGCTCGCTGCCGGACCGGAGATTGTTGGGTCGCTAGAGGGCGAATAGAACGTGACGGATTTCCCCCCGAGCGTTGTTCTCCAGTTGCTGACTGTGACGCCGAAGAGAGCATTGATCCGTGCCGTCGATGCCTGGACGCCGATAATCAGATGGTTAGGGTACGTGTTGGTGACGGTGAATCCGTGACCGGTGAGCCAGGTGGTGACGACCTGCTCGGTCTGCGGAGTGGGGTTGAACTGCGCGTTGGCTTCGTCCTGGGTGAGATAGTGGTGATACTGCGGACTCGACGGATCATTCACCTGTTGAAGGAAGCTGTCGAGCGCGCCCTGATTGCGCAGACTCAGTACAATGCTGAGCCCAATCACCGAGTTAGCGGCATGCGTTCCCAGATTCTGTGCCTGGCCATCGCGGACTACAGCCGGTACTACGCCCTTCAGGGTGATTGGACCGGTTGCTGCCAGAGCCGGTAATCCCCGAGTCTGAGGAATGGCCAGAAATATAAGAACCGCCGCCGCTACCCAACTAGCGATAGTACGTCGTCGTACTCTCAAGCTACTCTCCGAATCCGTTTTCGCCCCTGAGCTCGTGGCGCCAGCGGGCTTAGAGCCACATGAAGCGTACCACAATCAAGCGCACGCGCGACGTGTAAAAGGTCACCGAGCGACGGGGACGATTGGCGCGATCGGCATCCTCGCCGGCTGACCGTCGTATGCGGCGATGAACGACAGCGTGCCCCCAATTGGTTCGTGATCCTCGAACGCAGGTCCGGTACTAGGTTCGATGGCCGTCGTCCTGCGTACGCCTATCGGGCCGGCAGGCGCACCCAATTGCTGCATGTAAAAGTAGAAGCGCCGCCCCGAAGAGTCAAGCAAAGGGCTGAATTCGAAGGTATGATATTCGTTGTCGCGGATTTCGGCGTCGTCCATCCTGACGCGCGCTAGGGGCTCACCCGGTCTCGAACAATCCTCCAGGGTCAAGTCGATGCTCATTCGACGCGCTGCGCCGTAAGCAGCGAACTGAATTGCAAGTCCCCTCAGCCCGCCGGCATCCGCCACAAACTCCTGGCCTATCGATCTCCCGCCGATAATCGGTCCCGCAACTTCCTTTGGATGCGAACCGTGGGTGACTCGAAAACTGGAATCGTCGAAAAGCAGGTTCGGGGCAAAGTCCTCGCGGGCCAGGCTGAGATTGGGGTTGTAGTACGGATCGGCGGCTATCTCCGAGAGCCACAAGTCGCGGACCAGGTGACGTTCGCTCTCGATCACCTCTCTCCCCCGACTTATGGATTCGTGGTGGCGGAGCACCGCGTACGGAGTGGTGACAATCAAGAAGCCGCGCCGGCGAAGCCTGAGGCAAAGGTCGACGTCGTTGTACGCTACGGGCAGCCGGCTCTCATCCAGACCCCCCATCTCGAGGTAGAGATCGCGACGCATGAGAAGGCAGGCGCCCGTAACCGCCGAGCAGTTGCGCACCGCGTGAGACAGGTTGAAGTAGCCGGGGACCGAGGAGTCGGCGAACCGGAAGGCATGGCCCGCGACCCCGCCGACTCCCAGGACTACGCCCGCGTGCTGGATAGAGCTATCGGGGTAGAGGAGTAAAGCTCCGACCGCCCCCACTTCGGGGCGCTGGGCATGTTCGACCATCGCGTTTAGCCAGCCCGATTTAAGCGCTTCCGTGTCGTTGTTCAGTAAAAGGACGTAATCGCCATCGGCCTCGACCGCCGCGAGATTGTTCAGACGGGAGTGATTGAAGGGACCGTCATCGCGGATCACGCGATGGCGGCTGCGGGACAGATACGTGGCCAGTCTCGGATCATCGCTCCCGTTGTCGACGACGATGATCTCATAGAGGGACGGATCCGTCGTTGCCTCGATACTGTCGATGCATCGGGCGAGCAAATGGACGCGATTCCGGGTGGGGAGGATGATGCTGACCCTTGCGGTCGGCGCTACAGCACGGCGGACTCTATACGGACCGGCCGAGTTGGCCGAATCAACCTCCGCGTCCACCCCGCGACGCGACATCGCGTCCTGCAACGCCCGTTTCGCAGCCGAAAGCGCGTAGTTCTTGGCGTCGGGGTCTGCGGCCGCCGAACCCGGCAGTTGCCTCCAGTGATAGAGAATCATTGGAAGGTGCGCAATTCGGTCCGTCCGCTCGGTGACGCGAAGCGCCAGATCGTAGTCCTGGCTGCCGTCAAGATCCCCCCGAAATCCACCCACACTATCGACCAGCTCCTTTCGGTAGACAGTAAGGTGGCCGAGGTACATGCAGGACAGCAGTAAGTCGGGGGACCACGCCGGCTTGAAGAAGGGCTCCCGCCGCTTTCCATTTACGTCACGCTTGTCCTCATCCGTATAGAGTACATCGGCCCCGGTGGTCTGCAGTGAATGGGCCACTTCTGTCAGAGCGTCCGGCGTAAGCTCGTCATCGTGGTCGAGCAAGGCAATGAACTCGCCGTTCGCCAGCCCTAGAGCTCGCTGCGAGGCTCGGGCGATGCCGGCATTCACGTTGTTGAAAGCAAGCTTGATCCTGCGGTCCGCCGCCGCATACTCGCGGAGGACGTCGCGGATGTGTTGTTGTGGCGAAGCGTCATCGCAGATGCACAGTTCCCAATTCTCGTACGACTGATGGAGCACGGACTCGATTGCGGCGCGGAGGAAGCGCTCGTCGCTATCGTAGACCGGCATAATGACGCAGATGGTGGGGTGAGACGATAGCGAATCCAGGCGAGACTTCAGGCGATCCGGATTATACCGACGAGCCTCGCATCCGGCCACCCACCGTTGATACGGCGTGATGTCGGCGTGCGCCGTCTCCTCCGCCGGTGTCGACTCTGCCGAGACGGCGGCCTTTCGCCTCGTGGTCTTGAGCCAGGCCGCCTCTCTCTTTGTCCCGCTCGGCGCGAGTCGATGGCGGGCGCCTTGAAGACGCGTTGCCGCCTTCCAGGCCATTGTCTGCTGGACCTGCTCCCAGTGCTCGGTCCATAGCTTGACCTCCGCGCGAAGCTGGGTCTCGCGTTGCGCCGCCGCCAACAGATCCCCCTCCAGCCTCCGCATTGCCTGTGCCTCTGCTACCAGCGAGTGCTCCGCCTGTTCGTGGCGCGCGCGGAGATCGTCGACCGCGGCCCGCTGATCCTCGACCGCCGCGAGCGCGCCGCTCAAATTCCGGCGAAGCTCCACGCCCTCGCTCTCGATTGCAGCCAGCCGGTTCAA
Organism: Chloroflexota bacterium; assembly: GCA_050695395.1. GTDB lineage: Bacteria > Chloroflexota > UBA5177 > UBA5177 > UBA5177 > JBOGSL01. The sequence continues at coordinate 9,185 of JBOGSL010000067.1, forward strand.
TAAGGCCTGTGTGGTGGCCCACCGGTTGGGCATATCCTCGTCCAGCACGGTGAAGGGGCGCGGGTCGGCAGCCATTCCCGCGAAGGCGGCGTCTAAATCGGCCGAGTCTTTCGTTTCCGTGAGCGATCGATACAGCAGCTTGGCTTCTAGCGGTGCCTGAGAGTTCCTCAGGACATCCTGCCAGCTGTGGCTGTGGTGCCTCAACCGCGCTTCGAGGAAGGCGTCCGCCTGCTCGGCACTGGCGCCCTCGACCGCCCGCAGACCCAGGAGTTCGAGTACCGGCTCCAGGGCTGCCCGCCAGTCGGACATGAGATCATCGTGCCGCAGGATGATGCGCTCGTCCGGACGGGAATCGGCCAGGGCTCGCTCAGTATAGATCTGCCAGAGCGCGTAGGAGCGACGGGGCGAGATTTGGTGCTGCGCGAGGAGCGACTCCGTCACTTCAATTGGATTGCGGATACATAAAACGACTCGCAGCTTCGGCACGATGCTTCGCCAGAAGGGAATGAGCAGACTCGACCGAGGATCTTTCCAGCCAAACAGGCGCTCGTGCTCGAACATCGACCCGACCATGTCTCTGGCCTCGATGCGAAGAGGTTCGAGTTCGGGCGCCTCTCCCCATCCCGGGGGCAGATAGGGCGGGTCGCTCCAACTGCCGCCGTACTGGGCGAGAATACGATCGTGAAGCTCGAGGATCCGGTTCTGTTCCCAGAAACCCTTGGGATTTGCTTCCGAAGCCGGCAGCATTCCGCCCTCGTCGCCCAGATCTACCCCCGCCAGGTTGAGAAGTCGCGCGGCGAGAGAGGTTCCGCTTCGGTGCATGCCGGCGATGATGACGCAGCCGGGATCAAGCTTCAACGGTATCTCCGCGCAACATCGCCTCGTACTGCGCCAGCACCATATCGGACGGTCCGTCGGCCTTCAACACCCCCTGGTGCAGCCAGATTGCTCGCTCGCACAATTTCTTCACCGTGTCTGCCGCATGAGAGACGAACATTAAGGTTCTTCCTTCTGCCTTCAGCTCGTAAATTCGCTCCATGCACTTCTGCTGAAACGCGGCGTCTCCCACGGCAAGAACCTCGTCGACGAAAATGATGTCGGGCAGGATGTGGGCGGCGATGCTGAAGCCCAGACGCGTGATCATTCCGTTCGAGTACCGCTTGACCGGCGTCTCGATGAATTCGCCAAGCTCCGAGAATTCTATGATGTCGTTCAGGCGAGGTTCTATCTCGCGCGGGCTTGTGCCCTGGATGGCCGCGTTCAGGAAGATGTTCTCGCGGCCCGTTCGTTCAAGATTGAAACCGGCGCCCAAACCAATAAGCGTCGCGAATCTACCCCGAACACTCGAGTAACCGCGCGTCGGTGCGGTCACCTGGCAGAGCACCCGCAGCAACGTTGTCTTGCCCGAGCCGTTGCGCCCCACGATCGCCACCGACTCCCCCGCCTTGATCGAGAAGGTCACGTCCTTGAGTGCCCAGAACGGTTCAGCCGGCGCTGGTCCGCGATGGAGGATCGATTTCGCCATCTTTGCGGTCTCGTGACGCAGGCTCACCTGGTGCGTTTGCCGCCGGTAGCCCTTCCACAGATGCTCGGCCACGATGACCGGCTCCCCTGTCTGCTGAGTTCGTAGCTGCATCGCTAGCACGTCGACCATATCAGACCATATCCGCGAAGCGGTCCTCATTACGCTTGAAGACTCGATAGCCGAAGATCAACAGTGCCACTCCCAGTGCGCCGGGGTAAATCAGGCTGTTCCAGTTCGGCGCGGTGGCGTAGACCACGACGTTGTGATAAGCCTCGATGATCGGCGCCATCGGGTTGAGGGTGATCAGAAATTGGAAGCTGTGGGGCACGATGCTCAGCGGGTAAATGATTGGGCACAGGTAGAAGATCATCTGGAGCAGGACGCTCACCAACTGCGGGACATCGCGGACGAGAACGCTCAGCCAGCTCACTACGAACATCAAGCCAAGGGTGAAACAAACCTGGATCAGCAGCAGCGGGATGAGCACGAGGAAGTAAATGTTGGGATAGACACCGACGACGGCGTTCACCACCAGCATCGCCGCGAACATGAAGGCCATGTCGACCAGTGCCTCACCCAGTGCCGAGAGGACGATGATCTCCCGCGGGAAGTAGATCTGATTGATCAACCCCATGGCGCTGAGGATGGAACGCATACCTGCCGAGATGCCCTGATTAAATAATCCCCACGGCACGATCCCCGAGAGAAAGAACGCGATGAAGGGAGCACCGTGCAGCTGAATGCGGAGGAGGTGCGAGAAGACTACGGACATGATCAGCGCCGTGGACAGTGGCACCAGAACGATCCACAGAATGCCGAGCACCGCCTGCGCGTAGCGCGATCTGATGTTGTACAGAACCCAGATGCGAAGCAGCTCACGATTGGCCCAGAGCCGCAGCACGCTGCGCCGCAGCGAGATACGATCCACCTCGTGCCGCGACGGCCAGGGGACGACCAAACTAATGAGGAGAAGCGAGCTGGCCGCGAAGTAGATCTTCTCAAGTCCTGATTGATTGGGAAGGAGAACAGTCAAACCGGCGACGGCGATCGCCGTGCCGAGGATGGGGGCAAAGAAGCGGCGCAGGTTCGTTCTAAGAGAGCCGCCCGCCAAGACCATGACGATGTACGCCGCCGCAACGGCGCCGAGTATGACCGCGTAAGCGCCGGGCTCGTACCACTGATAGTTGCTGCCCACATACTTCCCCAGCGGCAGGGAGTGACGCAGATAGGTGGCGACCAAGAACCCCGACAGTAACAAGGCGACGTCGACCACGTACTCCAGAGCCGCCTGGAAGCCGATCTGAGTCTCGCGCTTGGGGGCCGCGACGGCGGTGCTGCTCATCTGCTGCCCAGGTCCCCTCTATTGGCTTGCTGACGCCACAAAGTATACATCGTCCTTGACATTCAGTAGCTACTCAAACCAGTGGCGTAGCTGCTCTGACGAGCGCTTGCGTCCCGCTTCGATCATCCGGCGATGTCGCATTGCTCGCGGCATGAGCTTGAGAACGTCAAGCATAGCCGGAAGTGAGGAGGGTTCCGTCGCGGCCATGCCCAGCGCGATTCGCGCCTGGTAGGGGACCACGTGCCGCCAGGAGCGGGCCAGCTCACCCAGCGACTCGTGCTTGAGGAGGAGCAGCCAGCCGTTCGCGACCGAGTGACGGCGAAGTACACCCGGCATACGGCGACGCTCTCGCCCCAGCTGGAACCCGCGCACGTGTACGCCCACTGAATCTGGCGTGTAGACGGTGTCCCAGCCCATGATTTGCCCTCGCCACGCGAGATCTACATCCTCTCGATACATCACAAAGTCTGGATCGAAGATCGCGCCATCCAACGCCACGGACTCCAGCATCTCGCGCCGATAGAGCGCGCATGCTCCGTCCGCTCCGAAGATTGCCGCCGACTCGAGGCAAGTGGAACGGGAAGGTTGTCGATAGCCTCGCAAATACGGGCGCCGGCTGCGGTACATCATGAGGCCGGCGCTGTCGATGAGACCGTGATCCGGATACTTCAGTTGCGCGGGGTCGAGGCGAGGTGCTTCACTGAGCAACAGTTTGCCGTTGACCGAACCGATACTCTGCGAGTCGCTGATGGCTTCCACAGCGTTGCGTAGAAATGTGGAGGCGAGCATCACGTCGGGGTTGAGGGTGAGCACCAGTTCGCTGTTGGAGCGGGCGACCAGTCGATTGTGAGCCCGGGCATAGTAGAGATTCGTACCGCTTTCCATCACCTCGACGCCGCGCGCCTTCCAGTCCGACAGCCGACGCCGCGTCTCGTCCTGGGACGCATTATCGAGCACCGTGACCGAGAAGCTTGGATAGTTCTGCTCCAGCACGCTGGCCAGGCACGCGTCAATATTGAGAGCGCTATTGAAGGTGACAATGTTGATCGCGACGCGTTGCATGTCCGCACATTATCAGCGGAAACGCCGCCTTGCCGAACCATTTCTGTGTGATGCGGCCCCTACGGGTGGCCCGCGCGGCTCTTGGTCTAGACAGGTCCGGACTAAGCCCTCACCCTGGGCGGGCCTGTCCGCGGCCCGAATGTGTCCATCGAGATCTTGCTAACCCAGGTCTTGCTCATACCCACGCTCTTTGCTACCAAGCCATGGGAATAGCCTTGCGAAAGAAGTTCCACTGCCTTCTTCCGGCGAGCCTCCAGCGCAACCACGTCGACTGGTTGACCGCTCTTGCCCATGCCACCCTCCCCTTTAGCACGTGCTCCGGCTCGAACTATAGCACCGGCCCGCGCCTCGCGCAACGAGAGGCTGCTGCAAGGGCCGTCTTAGCTGCTCCCGCGCCCAAACTCAATCTGAATAGCACGCAGCGCCTCCATCAGGCCATCAACATCAGCTTGGGTATTGAAGAAGTGAGGCGAGACGCGAATCAATCCGGGGCGCGCGTCGATCGTGAAGCCGCGATCTGCAAGCGCTGCTACAGTCTCATCCGGTTTCGAAACCTCCAGCATCACGATGCCGCCCCGCTTTTCGGGCTGCAACGGCGAGCGAATCCCATATCCTGCGTCCTGCGCGTGCCGGATGACTCGCTCCGTCAGGTTCTGAAGGCGCGGGTAGATCCTCTCCGGCGACACTTCCAGTACCATGTCCATTCCGGCGATGCCCGAGTACGCCGTAGCAACGGCCGGTGTGCCGAGCTGAAGGCGGCCGGCGTCCGCGGCTCGGTCGAGTTTCTTAGCGTCGAACGTGAACTGGTTGCCCGATGAGAACCAGCCGGCGATCGAGGGCTGAAGCCCGGGGATGAGGTCCGGTCGCACGTAGATGAAAGTGAGACCCGGGCCGCCCATGAGCCACTTCAGAGTGCCGCCAACGTAGAAGTCGACGCCCAGTTCTTTGACGTCGACGCGAATGGCCCCGACGGCGTGATAGCCGTCCACCACGATCCGGGCGCCGTACTCATGAGCCAGGTCGGCGAGCTCCCGCACCGGCTGAATAGCGCCGGTGGCGTAAAAAACATGCGAGGTAGCGATCAGGGCGACCTCGTTCGCGACCAGGGACGCTTCGTACGCATCCAGGGACACCTCGATACCGGAGCTAGAAGCGGCGTACTCTACGGAGACATTCGGCTTGGCCAGCCACTGGTAAGGTATCGTGGGAAAATCCAGATCGGCACAGAGCACGGTGCCTCGCGTCGAGTAGTCGAAGCAGGCGGCGACCGACGAGAGGGCAGACGACACGGAGTGGCCGATTGCGACTTCCGAAGGGTCGGCGCCAATCAGTCGCGCAAATCTCTCCCGCGCCGCCTCCAATTTCTCGAGCCACGCTTTCCACCATACCGGTGCACCGTTGTCCGACCAAGCCGCACAATACTCCGCCAGAGCACCGGCCGCCGGGTTGCTCAGGGGGCCGAGCGAACAACTGTTAAGGTAGACGGTGCGCTGGAAGATAGGGAATTGCGCGCGGTACGAGCTTGCTTCGGCTTCGTCGATTGGCAAGAGCGTGGTCGTCATCGCTTCCTCTGCTCCAGCATAGGTGGGCGAGCCGTCCTCTCGTAAAGTGAGACGTGGGCATGATCCTCGCAGTTGCAGACGACCTCTTCTTTCAGGCGCGGATCAGTTCCGCCGCGCGCGCCGCTGGGCATAGCGTGCAGTACATCTCGCGCGAAGGCGAAATTCCAGCCGGCAGCGAGGTCGCCCTGGTGGATCTCGATGCCAAGAATGTGTTGCCGTTAATTGGCGCCCTGCGCCAATCCGGACACCCGGTCATCGCCTTTGGCCCCCATGTCGATACGGATCGACGAAAGGCGGCACGCGCGGCGGGAGCACGGCGGGTACTGGCCAAATCCAAGTTTGTGCAGGATCTGCCGGAGATCGTGCGGTCCGGATGAAGCCGCGAACCTTTCAGTATCGAGTGTCGCGGGCCGCTGGGCGCTTCGTGACAACCGCAGCGGCCGTGCTCACTCTCGGCCGGATGCCCCCGTTTGTCTCGGCTTCTGGCCTAATTCTCGATGGTGACCGCGTCCTGACTGTCTACGATCCAATTCGGGCGGAGCACGTACTTCCCGGCGGCCACCTCAAATGGCGAGAGTTGCCCGAAGACGCCGTGCGTCGAGAAGTGCGCGAGGAGACGGGCTACAGCATCGAGCTAATCGGAAGACCCGACATTCTGGCCGGCGAGGAAGCGGCAGGCGAGCCCGGCGTGGTGCGAGTTTTGTATCGAGCAACTATCCTGTCGGGAGAGCTGACGTCTTCTGCGGAAGGAGAAGCAGCGTGGATCCCGCTGGATCAGCTCATCTCCGAAGGTGGTAGGGATAGCGCTCTTCTCGATGAAGCGGCGTCTCGACAGACCCCGTGAATGTTCGCGTCATGACGTTGAATATCTGGAATTACACATCTCCGTGGCCCGATCGACGCGCCCTGATAGCGCGCGCCATCACGGATCGCTCGCCGGACGTCGTGGCGCTACAAGAGGCTCGTCACGATTTCCGCTTCGACCACGGTCGCGGTCAGGCCGAGCAGATCGCCGATCTCACCGGTTACTGCTGCACCTGGGCGCTCGCGCAGGTCTACGTGCCGATCCTTCGGCTGGACGAGGGCCTTGCCATCTTGACACGAGAACCACCAATGGACGTTGCCGAACAGCGCCTGAGCCATTTCAACTCAAATCGTCACGATGAAAACCGTCGAATCTGCCTGTCGGCTCGGGTGCAGATCTACGGTCGCGTCCTCGATATCTACAACACACACTTCTCGCTGTCGCCGGCCGCCCAGCGCTGCAACGCGCGAGAGGTGCTGGCTTTCATCCGCCGGCGCTCCTCGGGGCGGCCGGCAGTTCTCATGGGGGACCTGAATGCCGAGCCCGCGAGTCCCGCGATCGACGACCTGGTAACCGGCGGCCTGCTGGACTGCTGGCGGTCGGCCAACCCGCACGAGCCTGGATTCACGTATAGCAGCTACCGTCCGGTTCGCCGCATAGACTACGTGATGGGCCAGGCGGTACGAGTCGCAAACGTGAGCCTGGCGGCCAACAAACCCATCGGGGGGACGTATCCCTCGGATCACCTCGGTGTCGTGGTGGATCTCGAGCGGGCCTAGGAGCGGGTTAGAATGCCGCACGAACCGGTATGCCGGCTTCCCACTCTGAGAGTCTAGCGATGGTCGTACATGCAGCACCTCAGCGATGACGCCGCCTTCTCCACGACGACGCCGCCCCGGGAAGGGACAGAGGGCCGGCAGAGCGAACCCCTCCTGCAGCCAGACGCAGTCCGTC
>JBOGSL010000068.1:0-7218 GCA_050695395.1 Chloroflexota bacterium
GCGCCGAGTTGAGGGCGGAGGTTGCCGAGCGTTATGCCGAATGGGTGCGCTCTCGGCTCAAGCGGCATGGATTCAATGCTGCGGTCCTATCGCGCCGTTCAGGCCTTTCGAAGCAGACCATTTCAGCGATCTTGAACGCCGACATTTCGCAGCCGACGGCATGGCAAATTGCCGCTCTGTCGCGCGTTTTCGGGGTCGAGCCCAGCGAGATTTTCGAAGAGATTGGACTCTGGTCGAAGCGAGCGGAGCATGTCCGCAGTCGAGAGCTGAGCGAGGCATATCGCAGTCTCGGCTTTCCGGCAAGACGTGCGCTACTGGCGAACGATCGCATTCTCCGCGAGATGGAGGCCGCTTACGAGATATCGGAGACGCCTCCTTTAGACCTAGCAGCGCTGCGCTCTACGCCGGCGGACGAGGAGATGCGCCGGCAGGTTGAACGCGGCGAGGAGGCCGAGCCTGGCTGGGAGTGAGCGGATCGACCTCACCTGGGCGGAGGATGACTACCTCTGGCAGGGTGGCCACCTGCGCCGTCTCCAGCACCTGCACGATCTGGTGCGTGACGCTGAAGCGCTCAATGCCACGATCTTCTGGGAGGAACGGCCCGGCCTGCTGGGCTGCTGCGACCTCCGCCGTCGCATCATCCGCCTGGCTCCCTGGCTCTTCTGGAGCGACTCCTGGTACTTCCGCCGCGTGCTCTCCCATGAGCTGGGCCATCTGGCGGCGGGATTCGACGAGGAACGGGTCCGCTGCTGGCAGCAGCTCCACTACGCGGAGCTGATCGACCCCGAATAGTGTGCGCTCGCGCACATCTTCTCTGCTTTCGCACCGCTCCTATCCGTAAACTCTGACCGGATACCGTACGATGGTGATCGAGGAGGATCGGGGATATCGCACGAGGGAAGAAGGTTTTGGTGGTGGACGATGACCGCCAGTTGGCGGACACCATGGCGGATATCCTTCACTACGAGGGCTACTCCACCTGGTCGGTGGCCACGATCGACGAGGCGCGTGAATGCATGGCCATCTGGCCGCCGGACCTGCTGATCTGCGACATCCGTCTGGACGTTGCGTGCGAAGGCTACGACTTCGCCCTCGAACTGCGGGCAGCGCCGGAAACGGCCCAGTTGCCGATCATACTCATGAGCGGCTGGATGCTGCTGGGCGACATCGAACTCGCGCCTCCCTTCGCCAAGCTCGGCAAGCCCTTCGATAGCGCGAGGCTGGCGGAGCTGGCGGAGCGGCTCACCACAAGATAGGGTGCGATCGGCGTCCTACGAGCGCAAGATGGTGTGTCTCCGATGTTGACGGCGAGGGGGTATTGGGCTACCATGGGACCAAGTGGAGGCAGGTGCTTGTCAAGTGGCTATCCCGCGCAGTTTCAGGCGTTTCTGTTCACTGCCCAGAGCGAGCTTTTCTGGCACGGCATCGCCGTCGACCAAGGCTATCGGCTGCTGGGCACCAGGCTCAACTCCCACGATGACGAAGGTGAAGAGCTCGCCGGCGGAGGAGCTGAGCTCCGCAAGCTCTGCGAGCTGGTGCCGCGGGGATTACTGGCGGTACAGTGTCCGCCAAACCTCCTCCGGCTGCATCTCCGACTCCACGAGGGCGGGTACAAGCTGTCGGCCCGAGTGGCAGATTTTCCCTCGCTTCTGCCGCCCAGTCTTCTCGATGATCTGGAGACTGCCCGCCCGCTGGCCGATAACTATACCGTCTCGGAGCATCAGATACGGCGCGCCCGATTCGCATACGAGGCGACCAGATTCGCCGACCGGGTGCTCACCGGGGAAAACGGACGTATCCGGCAAGCGGAGTTGTTCTCCCTCGGTGCCCAATGGAACGACGCGGGCATGGGGTTCTGGACGCGGAACAGCCCGTCCGGCCAAGCGGATTTCGGCCGATATCATGAGCCCATCATGGGGACGCTGCCGCCAGGCGGCGCCAGAGTAGCCTAAAGGAGGAGTACATGGCCCTGACCTACGAGCAAGCGGGTACCACCTTTACCTCCTGGTTGGAGGCGCACATGAGCGGAGCCAATCAGGAAAAGTTCATTTCCCTCACGCAGCGACTCAAAAATGGCGACACGCCGCCTGATGGATGCCTTGTTGCCATCCATCAAGGCGAGGTAGCAATTCCGAACAAAACCGTTAGCACCGTATCCGGAGGTCGCCCTGCCTAGATAGTTCCCACAAGTACATAGCGGGCACGGCTAAGCGCAGCACGCGCGGACAAATGCCCGCACCGGGTCGCTGAGGAAAGCGACCCGGACCTCCGTCCGTAGGAGTGTCGCCGCCCAAGGAAGGGTGGCAACACAACAATCCCACTACACGCGCCGTTTCGATTCCCCATCCGATTGATGGGATCCCGAGGAAGGGATCCCGGAGAAAAGGATAAGGAGAGCCGGAGCGGCGCGTGCTTCTGTTTGGGGGGAATCGAAACGGTCCCGAGAGGAGCCGTTTCTATGGTCCATCCCCAACCGCCCGAAGCACGACCCTGGCGTCCCGCCGATGTGGCCCGCTGCCTGTCCGGCGAGGGGCACCGGCTGATCGCTGGCATCTGTACCGGCTGCCGTCATACCGAACCCCCCAACGATCCCGAGCCGATCCCCGATACCGGCGACGTTGCCGAGGATGCGTAGGCCGTGGCCAGGTTACCGCGTAGCTGCCTGGTTTGCGGCGGCGCTTACGGCGACGGTGTGGGGAACGGCCAATTCTTTGTCTCCGATCCCTTCTGGATTGGCCCGCTGTGCTCGCCGCGTTGCGCCGAAAGCCTGCGAGGCTACGATCCCGCGTCCCTGCTCACCCGTGTGCTGGGCAGCGGCGAGTTGGCCCGTCTGTGTGCGGCGCTGCGCGATCGAGCAGAGCACGAGGACGCCCGTTACCGGTACGCCTGGGGCGAACCGATGATGCTTTGGCCCCACCGCTTCGAAGCGGAGGATGGCCCCATCCCCGGCCTGGCCATCGACGCGCACGCCCGCCAGCGGCTCCAGCTCGAGGAGCTGCGGTGAGTAAACCCAACAGCATCACCGTGCGCGGCGTCACTCACACCAACACCACCGATCACCAGGGGGCGCCGCGTTGCCCGGTGCAGCGCGCCGGTCGCTGGTGCTCCTACTGCGCCCGTGTCGAGCCTGGCCCGAAATCGAAGGACATGTACCCCAACCCCGACCTTTCCCGTCCGGGCCATAGTCCCAACGGCCAGGTGCCGATGCGGCCGGCCCGGAAAGCGCGCCACACCGGCGATAGCGGCTGGACGGGTGAGATGGAAGCATACCTCTGCCGGGATCTCCGTCGCCTCATCACGCCCAACGGCGAGGAATGGGTACGGGTGGCCCCGGCGGAGGAAGCACTGGAGCGGCTTCGGAAAAGCTATCCCCACTACTACGAGGTCTACATGTCCTCCCTGGACGGCGAGGACACCGGCCAACTCCGCGAGCGCCTGGAGATTACCGAGGGCAATCTACGCGTGCGACGACACCGGGCACGAGTAAAACTCCGGGAACTCCGAGCCAGCGAGTCAGACCCCGAACTTTCCGCATCACCAAGCCAAAAAGAGAGGACTTGAGCTTGACTGTAACATCTGCCCCGGAGAAGACTAAGGTAGAGACAACTACGCTCGGGCCGAGTCGGGGCCGCCGCTGCACGCATCCTGGCTGTGGCGGCAACCTCTATCTCGTCGCCCACGACGAGGAATACGGTCGCACGCCGTGCCTGTATGTCCTCTGCTGCCTGCAGTGCGGCCGTCGTGAAGCACATCCCGGCGGCTACTACACCCGCCGTTACTGGCACCGCCGTCACGGAATCCCTTACGCCGATCTCGATGAGGTAGCGCGAGGGCGTGCGGCTTTTGTTTGGGAGGCGGCATGTCCGCACGAAGTGACGCCTGCCGGCGTGCCATCGCTCTCCTAGAGCGTGGTGGCAGCCTCGGTTGTGAGCTCCTATCGCAGATCGTGGCCGATTGCAACGATCTAGCCTTTCTGCGCAGCCGCATCCACAGCGGCTTCGCCCCGGCGAACAACCGCCAGCGCATCGTGGCGATCCTGGTGCTCCAGGCCGTAATAGACGGTGAGTGAGGGTATCCAGGGGCTTTCCTTAACCCTCCTGGCCGGCATACCCGGTGCTGGAAAATCCACCTACGCCGGACGGTTCCCACCCGCCAGCGTGATCAGTCCGGATTTCTGCCGTTGGCTGATCGGCGACGACGAGGACGCGCAGAGTGTCAGCGAGGACGCCGACGAGCTGGCCCTGCACCTCCTCGAGCTGCGCTTGCGCAACGGGCGATCAGCAGTGGCCGATGGCGGAACGCTCGATCCGGCGCGACGCCACAAGCTCCGCCAACTCGCCCGGCGCTATGGAGCGGCCGCTCATCTCGTGCTGCTGGACACGCCGTTCTGGCAGGCATGCCACAATAGCTGGTACCGTGACCGTCAAATCATGCCGCATGTAGTGTATCGGTGCCTGGAAGCCTTCGGCACGCTCTGCCGAACCGCGCCCGGCGAGAGCTGGGATAGCATTACCACCGTTCAGTGGGACGAGAAAAAAGGAGGGCCGGCCACGGTAGCCAGCCCTCCCGCCACGTTACCGCGCGCGATCTCAACAGTCTAGGTTCTGCTCCGTGACGGTTGTCAAGGGGAGACTGGGAGGATCGCATGAAAATCCTACTTGGAATTCTGCTCGCTCTCGTGGCGTTGCTCCGACCGATCGGCAGCAACGCCGCTACCGCGCACAACGTCTGGTATGGCTGCCGCTTGCACCTGACGCCGGACATGAGCCATGTCAAGCGGCGCGTCTGCCACACCTACGCCATGCCCAAGACGCACCACTCGCTGGTGGGTTGGTGGAAGCATCGGCAACGACTATCCCCGCACGTCATGCACAGCGTCCGGTTCCCGCGATTCCAGCGGACCGTAGCGCTCGCGGCTTCGCCGGCACCCTCGGGCGGCTATCAAACCGAGCTTTCCGTCAGCGCATATGCCCCTGGGTGTGGTGCGAGCGGAGCAATGGCGGATGGACAGATGCCCTTTGTTGGAGCGGCTGCCGGAGTGTATCCGTTTGGCACCCAGATCTCGGTCCCCGGCTTCGGCGAAGTAACCGTTGAAGATCGCGGGGTCGGACCAGGCTATCTTGATCTCTATATGAGCAGCTGCCAGGCCGCACTGGCCTGGGGAAGACAAGAGCTAGAGGTTACTGTCTACTAAAAAGCGAGCCGGAAATTCGCCGGTCCGCTTTACAGAACGGTTCTTCTGTTTACTCAGCCGGCTCGATGCCGGCAGCGACTAGCCACTCTTCCTTCGTTGCGTGCTCGTCGGGAAACGTGCTCAAGGCTGTGTACAGAAGAAACTGTAATCGCGCTTCTCCGTACTCGTCGAGGTATCCCTCCACGCGCAGGTCCCGCCAAATGTCCTTTTTGCGCATTAGGCAATAGCCTAGCCCGTGAATAAATCCCATGAGTTCTCGTTCGTCGCCGGTGAACGGTGGCTCTAGCGGTTCGGTCTGGCTCTTCTTCACAGGCTTTACTCCGTTCACTCGATCGGCTTGATGCCGGCGGCGGTGAACTGTTTTAGGGCGAGGCGAAGAACGCGAGGATGCTGAATGGTCAGCTCGCCCCGCTCCCAGCGGGCGATAGTGTTGCGCGAAACTCCCAGCATATCACCCAGTGCGGCCTGCGTCACGCCGAGAGATTCTCGCTTCATCCGCAGGTCGCGCCCTCGCATCGGCTCCCCATCCGGCTCGGGTTCGCCGTCAAGCGCCTCGGCTACCTCTACCCACGGCGGAAGAACATAGGACATGCCGGCCGTCTCAGCGGCTGTACCTCGCCCTCCGCAGATGTCGGCGGCGGCAAACACCACTTGCGCCTTATAGCCGAGCGTATCCGCCCGACGGCGGAGGATGTTAATTTTCTCAGCAGGCGGTCGCTCTCCGGCCGAGATCGATGCTCCTTCGAGGTCATCGGCGCTGAGATCCAGCTTGGCGGCCTGATCGAGAATATCGTTATGCAGTGCCCTCAGGCGGGGTTCGAGTTCGGCATAGGTTCGGATCATATCGCTCCCTCCCGACCAAGCTTGACGGCTCGCATGTGCTCGACACCATGGTCGTAGCCGCTGACATAAGGGGCTTCCACGGAACTGTATCCCCGGTGCTCCTCATCCGTCTCCGCGCTGGCTAATTCTCTGAGCCTTGCCTGTCCGGTGACCGCATGATTGAAGCCGAGTTCAAAGATGCTCTTGGGGGACACGTAGTACGTGTATCCCTGTTCGGTCGCTCCCATTCTGTTGTCCGTCATCTCGTCCTCCTCTACCAGCCGGGATTGTCTAGGTGGTACTGGTTGGCTGTCTTCCGCCATGACTTCATGGCCTTGTAGGCAGGCCGTAGCTCATCGGGCGAGGAGTGCGCGTATATGGGCTCGATCACGAAGAGCTGGACGAACGTGGGGGTGTTCCAATCCCGACCGTTGATGAGCGTCTTAGCGTTGGTGACGTACGCAAGAAACGTTCGGGCGGCGTCGAGGGCGGCCAACTCGGCTGCGTCCTGATCCGGTCCGAGCCTGGTGCCAGCCCGAAGAACGGGCTCGCGAGCATCGATACCATCGAGCCGACGCTGACGGATGTCCTGCGCCCAGGAGACCTGTTTCGGTGATCCGGTGAGTTCTGGCATCTGTACTGTGGCGTTCATCCTATCACCTCCTGTTGATAGTCCCAGTATATACGTGACGTATACCGTAGTCAACTCGCACGAGGAATAGTCTCGCTCTGAGGCCAACGCTGGCGCCAGAAACTCGGGGTCAATTTGGTGATTTGGTCACATGTCAAGTTTGGCCCCACGGAGCCCTGAGTGGCCCCGAACCATGCGCTGGTCCTGCGAGCCGGTGACGAGCTGGCCCGAGCGGCACGCTGGGCGGAGTTGCCCGAGGACGAGCTGCGCCGGCGTGCCACGCACGCGGCCAACGAACGCGACGCCGGCCAGCTCGTCGAGCTGACCCTGGCGTACTTGCGGATCAACCGCAGCCGGCTCGCCGACTCCACCGCGGCAAGTTATGCCCACGCCATTCGTCTCCTCATCGCCGGGTGGTCCAACGTGAATCTGCTCCGTGCCGGAGCCAACGCCGGCGCGCTCTGGGTGCGCCGGCTCGAAGGCGTCGACCCGCCACTTTCTCCGTCGACTATCGCTGGGCGCCTGGCCGGCGTCCGCGCCCTGTACCGAGCACTGCGTTGGAGTGGCGCGA
>JBOGSL010000069.1:0-6381 GCA_050695395.1 Chloroflexota bacterium
GTCCGGTGGCGGCCCTGACCACCACGGAAGGCCCGCGTTATCGGGCAGCAACTATCAGCAGCCTGACACAGCTCTCGTCCGATCCTCCGCGCTTTCTGATCTCGATCGAGGCAGACAGCCAGATGGAAGGGTGGTTGAAACAAAGCGGTGTTTGCGGCTTGAGCTTCCTGCCCTGGGAGCAGCAGTTGCTGGCCGATCGCTTTGCGGGACTTGCGCCGCTCGCCGACGCGCGCTTCGAGGACCTGCCTCACTTTGTCGCGATAACCGGCTCGCCGATATTATCCAATGCAATTGGCTGGGCGGATTGTCGGATTGTTGACCAGCAAAGTACCGGCGACCACACGCTCTTTGTGGCGGAAGTCGTAGCACTCGGAGCAGGAGCGGCGAGGGACCAGCCGCCGCTTATCTACTACCAGAATCGCTATCGCACGCTTCGCTGACGAACCGATGCGGTTTGTCTCGGCCTCCATCAACCACGTCGGTAGCATCCGGGTGCACGAAGATTGCTGCCCTGCGGCCCGCTGATCGTGCCGAATTCGGGCACAGCGGTTTGCCAGGCGACCGAGTAGCCCAGGGCGGTCGGCCCGGCCGTGCGCACCTTGAATGAAAAATCTGCGGTTTGCCCCGGTTGAAGCACGCCGGCCGACCCCGTCGACCAGTAGACGAGAACTGTTGAGGAGGGCTGCCCACAGATGCCTCCGCCGGTCGGTACCCAGCCTTTCGGCTGGACTACATCAAAAAGCCGAGACCGGGGCCCGCTGATCTGAAAGCCGCCAATCGGCGTGCTTCCCGCATCAAGCAGGGTGTACCGGAAGAGCCAGGTGCGATCGCCGACGTGGTTGATCCTGACGTGAACTCTGGCGTTGATGACGGTGGCGATAGTCGCCGGCGGAGACTCAGTCGGCGGCGGCGTCGAGCCGCCCGTGACCCTAACCCCTCCCGCGAGGTACACCAATGCCAATCCCACCACCACGGCGACAGCAATCGTGATGCCGAACCGAACGCCGATCGCAAGCCTCCTTCGTGCCTGCCTATCCTATCGAGCACTACGATGGGGTTGTCAATGAGCCTCTTCCTCTTCGATATCGACGGCACGATTCTCCGCGGCAGCACCGAAGTTCACCGAGCCGCCTTCGCCTACGCCTACCAGGAAATCTACGGACTGGACCTCAGTCTCGATGGCATCGTGGCCGCGGGTCGCACGGACGCATGGTTGTTTGAGGAGCCGCTTCGACGTGCGCGAGTACCATATGAGCGAGTCCAACGGAACCGGCTGGAGGCCTTTGCCGTCATGGAGGCGTACGTTACCGAGCATCTGGAGGATCTGCGAGACCGGGTCCTGCCGGGCGTGCGAGAGGTGCTGAGCGAGCTACGCGAGGCCTGCCAGACGCTCGGACTACTTACGGGAAACCTCGAGGGCGTGGCCGCTGCCAAGATGGTGCGCGCCGGTCTCGAAGATTACTTCCAGTTCGGCGTCTACGGAAGCGAGTCGGTCGATCGCTCTCAGCTGGTTCCGATCGCGTTACGGCTGGCCCGCACGTCCGGCGTGGTCGAGAGCCAAACCCAGGCCACCGTGATTGGCGACACGCCGCTTGACATTGCGGCAGCTCGGGATCACAACCTGAGAAGCGTAGCCGTTGCGACGGGCCCTTTTTCCGTCGAGGATTTGCGCTGCGCCGGCGCGGACCTTGTGTTCGAATCGTTGGCGGAGCCGGAGACGGTTCGCCGCCTACTCGATCGACACGATCTCGAGCGTCCGGCTTCGTCCCGGCGTACTGACGGTGACTGTCTCCCCCGGAGCGTGACCCATCAGCGCCGACCCAATCGGTGAAACATCCGATATGAACCCCAGGTCCGGCTTGACTTCGTGAGAGCTCACTAGGCGGTAAACCCGCTCTTTGCCATTCTCATCCCGCACGGTGACCTGCTTGCCGATGCCTGCTACCCCGCCGGTGTCCTCCGCGACCACTGCGTAGCGCAGGATGTGAGCGAGCTCCGCTATTTGACCTTCCAGCCGGCCCTGCTCTTCCTTTGCATTGTGGTACGCGCCATTCTCTGAGAGGTCACCGTCGGACGCCGCTTGACCAATCTTCGCGGCTATCTCCGGCCGCTTGACCGTCTTGAGAAAGTTGAGCTTGTCTTCCAGGTCGTGCTTCCCTTGCTCGGTCAGCGCAATTGTTTTGTCCATAGTGTCCAGTTTCCTTACATGCAAGATGCCCCGCGGGGCGGGGCATGCTCGCAATTCTACCACAGCTACAGGCTCGGCAACCTGCTTCGAAGTGGTCTCGTGGGTGCAGTGTTACTCGTTCTGCCAGCTCGAGATTTCGTGTAACGTGGATCGGTCGCCGCTCTTGATAATCGACGCGCCTTGTTGAGCAATCGCGGCTGCCTTTCTCATCGAACGTTTGGCCAACCGTAGACGCTCGGGCGATCGCATTGCTTGCAGGCCAAGCAGCCGGGCCGCGTGGAGGTGAGCCAGCATGGCCGTTAGACGCTCGGCGTGCAACAGGACATAATCTAGGCGCTCATCACTGAACTCTCGCTTTCCTGTGACCAGAGGACCAAAGCCCGTAAGCCCGTCGGAGAAAAGCAGATCGCGAATGAGGAAACGCACCGCACTACTAACATTTGACCGTGCGTCCCGGTACAGCCTTCCCATCTCGCCGTCGAACCTAGCGCCGGCCAGGCTGGGGCTGATCGTGCCGGCGGCGAGCACTGTCCGTCGCGCCATTGCTTGCTTGAGTATGTCCTTGGTAGCCATCAGCGCCTGAATCTGCGACGTGCCCTCGTAGATAGGGAGGATCAGACTGTCGCGCAGCAGGCGCTCGACGTCGTAATCCTTGATGATGCCGTAACCACCGTGGATTTGCATGGCTAATCTGCAGATCCGGACCGTCTCTTCCGCTCCCATCCATTTCACCAGCGGGGTCAGTTCTCGCAAGTAAGCCGCCGTCTGACGAGCCTGCTTCTCCAGCACCGCCCGCCGTGGCTCCCCCTCCGGTAGCTTCCCAGCCTCGCGTTCCAGGCCGGCCGAGATGTCGTACAACGACGTCGACTCGTAAGCCAGCGCCCGTAACCCGGCGAGTGTCGCCTCCATATCGAGCAGCATCTCCGCCACCAATGGGTGTTCCCTAATGGGCTTGCCCATCTGGCAGCGGCTTCGTGCGTAGTCACGCGCTTCTACGAACGACGCCTGCGCCGTACCTATGCCCTGGATGCCCACCGCTACCCGCGATTCGTTCATAAAGGTCAGGATCTCCCGCCAGCCCTGGCCACGCTTGCCAAGCAACTCGCCTTTCGACGTGTTAAAGGCCAGACTGCAGGTGGCCGATGCCGTGATCGAGATCTTTTCCTCCTGGCGCTCCACCACGTAGTTATCAGCGTCGCCAACCAGTCGAGCGACCAGGAATAGGCTCAGGCCATCCAGTCCCACGGAGTTTTCCTCGCTGCGCGCCAGAACGATACAAAAGTCCGCGCCGCCGTTGGTGATGAACTGTTTCCTGCCGCTGATGCGCCATTCGCCCTGGACCAGCCTCGCCTGTGTGCTGATCGCGCCGACGTCGGAACCCGCTTCCGGCTCAGTCATGGCCACCGCCCCGCTTATTTCACCGACGGCCAGGCGCGGAATCAAACACCGGCGCTGCTCCTCGCGGCCAAAGCGCTGCACCATCGTCGCCGGGCTAATGAAAAAGGCGAACTGCACCATGGTGCTGGGGCAGGCCCGCGCAATCATCTCTAGAGCCATCGAGCTGACGGTGAAAGGGAAGTTCTCGCCCCCATACTGTCGCGGAGCGCTCAACCCGGTCACGCCCAGGTCCCGCAGACCGTCTAGATTTCGGCGAAGCGGCTCCGGTATGCCGATCTGGTGGTCCCCCCACGACGAACCGGACGCGTCTACGTCACGCGCCCGCGCGGCGATATCATGGCCGGCATATTCCCCCACCAAAGTGAGTGCGTCGCGATACAGCTCGGTCGCCTCTTGCGCGTTCCTGGGGCCTGAACCATCCCTAAAGCCATCCTCCACGAGCGGCACAATCTGGTTCCAGGGAAGGTGCTCGAACGAGTACATGAGATCCGAATTGCCGGTGAAATAATTATCAGCCTTCATAGAAACGGCGTCCTTCTGCGGCCATCCGTCTCAGGAGCGGCGCCGGCTCAAAAGCCGCGCCGTAAGCGTTTGCGAACTTCTCTAGCTCGTCAACAACCTGCTGGATGCCCATCTGGTCCATGTATCGAAAAGGCCCTCCTTGATATGGCGGAAAGCCGAAGCCCATGACCGCTCCGATGTCGCCATCGCGGGGACAGGCCAGAATGCCTTCATCCAGGCAGCCGACCGCCTCATTTGCTAATAGAAGCACCAGCCGCCGCTGAATGAGGTCGCGCGGGAGCTTCGTGTGACGTGCCCGGGCCAGGCGCCTGACGTTCCTGTCAGATCGCCTCTTACCTTTCTCGTATCGATAGAATCCCGCGCCTACCTTCTTTCCCAACCGCCCCGCGTCTACCATCTGTTGGAGCATGCTCGGACCCGTGAATCGATGCGGAAACGCGTTCCTCAGAACATCTGAAATGTGCGCTGCCAGGTCGATCCCCACCTCATCGATTTCCGCCAGTGGCCCGATCGGGAAACCGAACGCCAACATCGCTCGATCGATCTCGTCGACATCGAGGCCCGCTTCGAACAGGTGACCCGCCTCCTGCATCATGAGCGCCAGCACACGCGTCGTGTAGAAACCCGCGCCATCCCCCACCACGATCACCGTCTTGCCCATTCGTCGGCCCGCCGTTACCGCGGTAGCCACAGCCTGGGACGAGGCCGCGGCGGGAGCCACTACTTCCAGAAGTGGCATCTTGTGGACTGGTGAGAAGAAGTGCATGCCCACCACTCGTTCCGGATGTTTCGCCCCTGTGGCAATTTCGCTGATCGGCACGCTGGACGTGTTGCTCGCGATCACCACATCTACCCCGACCCTTTCCTCCAGCTCGGAGAGAACCCGCCGCTTCGTTTCGAGACTCTCAAAGACTGCTTCGATGGCAAGATCGACGTGTTGGAAAGCGCCGTAATCAGTACCTCCTGATAGTCGAGAGAGGATGTTGTTAGCTTCTACGCAACTAAACCGTCCGGAACGTCTCGCCCTCGTCGTGAGATCTCGGGCTCTCTTCAGTCCTCGCCCTACTGAGTCAGGTTCGATATCGCGCACACGAACCGCATATCCTGCCACCGCGGCGGCCTGAGCGATCCCTGAGCCCATCAGTCCGGCGCCGATCACGCCGACTCGCGCAATCGGCTTTGCGACTTCATCCGCCCGTCGCGCCTCGCGCTTGAGATCCTCGCCCGCTAGGAAGATCTCGATCAACCGAGGATTCTCCGCCGCGAGATGAACGAAGAACGCCGCCTCGGCTGCCAGGCCCGCGCCGATGCCCTGCTCCTGGCCCGCCCGCACCGCTTCCAGTATCAATCGCGGCGCGGGGTAATGAGGGCCCGTCCTGTTGATAGTCTGAGCAGCGCGTCGATAGATTCCCCTCCGCACCATCGCCACGTGCTCTGCCAACCGGTCGATCACGGTCTGCCTACTCCGGCGCGGCACATTCCCCGCGCCGACCAGCTTACGGGCCGCATCGAGCAGGACTGCTGGATGAACAACTTCGTCCACCAGCCCCAGTTGTAACGCTCGTCGCGGCGTGACACGCTTGCCCTGCAGCAGAAGCGGAAGGCCGCGGCTTAGTCCTACCATCCGCGGGAGGCGCTGTGTGCCCCCACCCGCCGGGATCAGGCCAAGCTGTACCTCCGGCAATCCCAGCAGTGGCGCATCGCTCCGCACAACTACTCGGTAACTGCACGCCAAAGCCACTTCCAACCCGCCTCCTAAAGCCGCGCCGTTGATGGCTGCCGCCGTTGGATACGGCAAAGTAGCGAGGCGATTGAGGCTGCGCTGCAGCCGCCGCACGATATTCTCCAGGTGCTCCATGCCTCGGTCACCCTCTGCCCTGGCGGCCACAAGCTGTCGCAGATCGGCCCCAGCGATAAATTGCGTGTCTTTGCCGCTCGTAACGATCAGGCCTCGCAGATCGTTCGGCAGCTCGTCGAGGGCTTGCTCGAAGGCGTCGACGAACGGTTCGTCTATCACGTTAACTTTCCCCGGCAGGTCTATCAGACAGATGCCGAGATCGCCTTCCCGCCTCAGGGTGATGCCCGGACGCGGTATCGTTTCTATCGCGATGGTCACCGTTCCAGCACCATCGCTATGCCCATGCCGCCCGCCGCGCAAGCGCTCGCAATCCCTACATGGAGGTCTCGCCGGTCCATCTCGCGTGCCAACGAAAGCAGCAGGCGGGTGCCCGTGGCGCCGAACGGATGGCCCAGCGCGATAGAGCCGCCGTTGA
>JBOGSL010000070.1:0-3537 GCA_050695395.1 Chloroflexota bacterium
CTTTACAGGAAGAGCCGTCACCGCCAACTCGCCCCCGTCAGTCTTCGTTTCCCCGGCATTGAGCTGATAGGCGAACGTTCCGGCCACCAGGCCCTCGAGTTGCTGGTTGGTCCAATTGATATGATACGCGCTGGCGTCGAGGTAGAGCCGATGATTGAGCAGATATATCTTAGTCCCGACCTCATAGTCTGTCAGCCAGTCCGGGTTATATGTGGTCGGGAGGGTAAGCCCCGCCGCCGCCGCCTCGCCGGAATCCGTATTCACCCCGCCGATGCGAAATCCGGTCGCCACCCGGCCATAAACGCTCCAATCAGGTGTCGCCTGCCACAAGAGCGCCACATTGTATGTAGGCTTGCTCTGATGTGCCTCGGGACTCGGCGCGCCAAATGGGGTGAAGCTGGCTGGCGTGGGGAAGTAGCCGGTATTGGCCGCGTCATTGAGATTCGCACTGAAATAGCGAGTGCCGAGCGTCAGAGTGAGCTTCGGCAGGATCTTGTAGTCGGCCTGTGCATAGACGGCGTATTGGTGGGTGGTCAGGAGCTCCGAATTCAGGAATATCACGTCGTCCGCGTACGGGCTTATCGCTGTGCTCTCCTGAACCTGACCTGTGCTCACGCAGTCGAAGTAGCCGTCGCAGGTCGGCATCCCGGTCGACGGATTCGCCCGCAGAGCGCTGCCGTAGTACGTCTTCCGGTCCTGCTGGGTGAAGACGCCCGCCACGATCTGAAACGGACCGGAAAAGTTGGATGAGAACCGGATTTCAGTCGTATAATCACGGTAGAGAATGTCGTTGAAGTAGGCAGTCGGAGGCGATGAGGGAGGACACAGACCAACGGCGCATGCGGCAGCGGTGGTATCGGTGTCCTGGCTAACGGAGTCTTCACCGTCTGACGCAGTTGCGATCAGGTTGCCGAATCCGAGATCGTAGCTCAGCCGCAGGTAATACAGGTCGTACGTGGTATCAGTCCAGTCCGCGGTGTAATCGTAGTTTACCCACGGGTCAGTGTGCGGCGGAGGCGGTATGTACCCTAGGCCGATATCGCCGACGCGCAACGTGCTGTAGTCCGGCCCGTCCACGTCGGCGTCCTGGTTCAAGGCAGTGAATTGAACATCGAGCTTATCCGTCGGCCGCCAGAGCGCGGTGGCCCGCCACCCGTGGATCTGCCGGTTGCCGGAGTCCGGATGACCCTGGAGCTGCCCGGCAGTGAACTTGTCGATGTAGCCGCCGCCCTGCTCTGTCCACCCGACGAGCCGGACTGCGAGCACGTGCTTGATGATCGGCGCGTTGAGCACATATGTGCCGTCGTACTCGGGATTCCCGTCCTCCACCCCGGCAACGCTCGCGTCCACATGTCCGCCCCACGCATTGAGGTTCGGCCTTCTCGTCGTCAGCACCAAGGTGCCGGACATCGATCCCGCGCCGAAGAGGGTGCCCTGCGGCCCTTTCAAGACCTGCGCCTCGTCGAGGTCATGGAGGCGGACGGGTGGGCTGCCATCGCCGAAAGTATTGCCGTTATAGCCGCCGAGCAACGGCACGTCGTCCATGTAGATTCCGACGGTCTGGGTGGTGGTCGATGCGATGCCGCGGATCACCAGACGCTGCTGCGTGGCGCCGGAGCTCAGCACCTCGAATGACGGATCAATCTGATTCAAATCGGAAAGCGAATGGACTCCGAAGTTAGAGAGCGTGGACTCCGAGAATGCGTCCACCGACTCAGGCACGGCCATCGTGGATTGCGCCCCGCGGCGGGTGGCGGTAACAACCACCTCTTGAAGCGAGTCGGTAGCCTGCGGCGTCGAGGCAGTTGCGGCAACTTGCCCGTATGCCGCGCAGGTCCCGGCCGCAAGTATGAGGCTGCACAGGCTCGTAAAGCGCGTGTACCTCGAGCCGGGAACAATGTGTCTGGATGCCATTTTGCTGCCCCCAATTCCCGCATCGAAAGGATGGCGAACTATTGCCGGGCAACGCCGCGCCACCAGTCGACGTGTGCCCCTTCTCAGAAGACCGGCTCAGGCGTCCGTTAAGTGTATACTGGATGCTAGTGTGAATTCTGTATGCAGTCAACTGGCGTCGGGCCGGCCTGTATCGGCCTAGCGTACCGTCTGGGCCGGAGCACCCCTTTTCACGGCGGGCAGGCGGCCCGCTCCACTCTGGATGGGAGGTTCGTATCGATGACGATGACCATGCGTGCGGCGCGACTGGATGAGGTCGGGCCGCCGGAGAACGTGAAAATCGTGGACTGTCCAATGCCGGTGCCGGGACCCGGGGACGTTCTCATCAAGGTGGCGATGGCGGGACTCATCTATGGCGATGCGGAGGCACGGCGGGGGACCTATTTCGGTCCGACTGTCGTCCCGTGGTTTCCAGGGCGCGAGGTCGCCGGAGAAGTCGTGGTTGCCGGCGCGAACGTCGAAGGCTGGCATCCGGGTGATCGGATTGTTGCGCTCGTCCTGACGCAGGGCTGCTGCGCCGAATATGTGCTGGCCTCGACCGAGCCGAGGACTTTGCCAACCGGCAAGCGCATCCCTCCGGCGGATATTCAAAGACTCCCGGGCAACGTGTCCTACGGCGAGGCGCTGGTCTACCTCATCAATTTCCGCCTCGCCCACCTGCTCTTCCACGGCTCCAGCCGGGTCCCGTCCGGGGCTACGGTCCTGATCCACGGGGCAAGCGGCGGGATGGGGACCATGCTGGTCCAGCTCGCCAAATCTCACGGGTGCACTGTAATCGGCACCTGCCTTCGTCTCGCGGAAGAGCGGTTTCTGACAACGCTCGGCGCAGACCATGTCATCAACGTCACCGAATGCGACTATACCGCAAGAGTCAGGGAACTCACGGGGGGGAAGGGTGTCCTCTTCGTCTTCAATGGAGTGGGCGGCGATACCATCAACACCGACGTCGAGATCATGGCCCCTTTCGGTGAGCTGCAGGCTTACGGCTACGTCGCTGGCAAGAAGCCTTTCGACGTTTTCCGGGTCCCCAAAACCATTGCGCTCAAGACGTTCGCGGCGGATGACTTCTTCATCACACCGATGTTCCCGGCGGCGACCGAGGCAATGCATGATTGGTTTCGTTCGCGGCCCCTTCTCCAACCCGGACTCGTACTGCCACTCTCGCAGATCTCAGAGGCCATGCGACGGCTCGACCGTGGCGACGTCCTCGGGAAGATAGTCCTACAGCCTTGAGGCGGCACCCGAGGTAGAGAGGCTATCGTGCCCATGAGCAGCAATCCGGACATCGTCATCGTAGGTGGCGGGGGGATCGGCAGTGCGATCGCTTATTTCCTGACCCGCGAGCCCGGAGCCCCATCCGTGCGGGTCTATGAGCGGGATCCGAGCTACGCCCGGGCCGCTACCACATTAGCCGCGGGCGGAATCCGCCAGATGTTCTCGACGCCGGAGAACATTCGGATGTCTCAATATGGTTTCGAATTCCTTGCAAGCTCCGCTTGCGATCTCGCCGTCGATGGCGTCCAGCCCGACTTCGGGTTGCAGGCATGCCCCTATCTACGACTCCTGCCCGAAGAATCGCGAGAC
>JBOGSL010000071.1:0-2733 GCA_050695395.1 Chloroflexota bacterium
CTCAGCGACTCGTCACGCGTGACGTCGGGTACCGGCCGACCGTGGATCACGTGACCTCGGAGAGTCACGACGTTAGCGATCCAGACCTGCCACGCGTTGCTCTCGTCAGTCGTCAACGGCTCGTCGAACGGTCCCCACCATTCCTCGGCCTTGACGAAAGCGGCCTTCCAGTCACTGCTTCCGAGCACCTTTGAGCCCAGGCGAAGGGACCGTGCCCAAGAAGTGCCTTCGAGCATGAAGTGCGGAGCGAGCACGAAGTCGCGCATCAGTACCTCCGCCGCTCGGACCGCCCAGACGAGGGATGGGGCATAGAAGTCGGCCATCCAGAGATCCCGTGCTTGGTCGAATGCTTTCCTCGCCCGAGCGTGCGCCATCTTCAGGTGTTCCTCGACGGTGGGGTCCTTCGCACTCACACCACGAAGCTACAAGCACCGCCGAACTGCGGCGCAACAGGTTACGGCTACCGCTCGGCGGGGACGCCGGATTCGGCGTTCCGAGCGCCCCGTTGTCTTCCTCGGACAGAATCACGCCATGCCAGAAGTCTCCTACCTAGCTGAGGCAGCGGACGAAGCCCGGCGAACAGCGACGGAATCTCTACTGGGAGAGATCGCAACCAGTATCCGCAATCAGGGCTACTGGGAGCAGGTCGTCGAGTGGCGGATATCTACTGAGACCAAACTGCGAGTCGAGGTGGAGACCGTTCGAGAGCGCCGTTGGTACAAGGTTTCGGTGTCGTGCGATGCCGATCTGACCTGCCATGCTCCGACCCTGGAACGGGCCTTGGAGTTCCTTGGACTCTTCGACAGACTCACGATGGATCTCTTCTGGACTTTGGGCTGGCCGAGCTGGGCAGCGAAGAACCGGCCCGAGCCCTTACCAAGCGAAACGACCCCCTAGTGATGCGCCAGAACGCGCGCCCATCCCATTCGGTTGTCATGTCAACTTTCGATACCGAGTCGGCGTTCGAAGCGGACGTTCGGTCGGGCTGACAAGCTGGCCATGTGCCGGTGCGCTCGCGACTCGCTGCTGACCTTTACGACCTCGGGCGCTTGGCCGAGGACGTGTACCGCGCCGACGGATACCCCACTTACCGGCCGACCGACCTCGTGCAGGGGTTTCTGGTGTCCAGTGATGCCATCGAAGCATGGGTCGCGGAGGTTGACGGGGAACTCGTCGGCCACGTCGCCCTTCACCACAGCTCCTGGGAGGGAGTCATGGCTGCGGCGCGAGAGGCAACTGGCTACCCCAATGACCAACTCGCCGTCGTGGCTCGACTACTTGTGTCACCGCAAGCCAGGTCCCGAGGCCTCGGCACTGCTCTCTTGGACGCCGCGACAGCGAAGGCGAAGACTCTCCGACGGTTACCCATACTTGACGTCGTGACGACCTATGCCGCGGCTGTCAGACTGTACGAGGCCCGTGGATGGCACAGGATCGGTACCGTCGACTTCCCCTTGCCCGACGGACGGTTTGTGGCGGAGCATGTGTACGTGTCACCTGAGTGGACGGCTGACCGGCTGCATAATGCGAGCGCGCACTGATACGCCCTCCGAGTCGGCATGAGCGCCTAGTCGGCGTTCCGGAACCCCCGGCTAAGCCCGGGACCGAGGACGGTGATGCGCATAATGTTCCGGCACCGGCCACCGGCAACGACGAACGTTATGTATCGCCCGGAGCTCGATGAGCGGGGTGGAGCAATCCGAGCCGATCGCCGATTACTGGCACCGCGACCGAAGGTCAGACCCGGTAAACCATCCGCTCGACCAACGGGATTATGCGCCCGACTTCGGCCGCCTCTGCCTCGGGTAACCGTCCCCTGGCCCGAAGGTCGTACAGGGCTTCCATGAGTCGCGCCCAGTCGTCAGTCAGCCCAGCGTTGGCCATGTAGGCCGGAGTGCAAGCGGTCTGAGGTCGCGTCGCTCGCACCATGCGTCGATCAGGGCACTGAGAGGCCCGTTGACGGGGTGATCGGGCGCCGCGGGCACTGGGTCAGCTTGCCCCATCCGTAGCGCCGAGCGCCGAATCCGGCGTGGGGCCAGTTTCCGGGCGTGGCATTCATTCACGTAATTATGCGTTCAACTGAGCCTCACAAGCGCCGATGCGACAGCAAGAACCCCCAGGGCAGCTACAAGCGTAGGACCGCCAACTATCCGGAACCGCCTTCCCGGAAGCCTCCTACCGCCAAACCACCTCCCCTCAATGTGACTGTCGTACCGCGGCAAGACGAAGTAGAGCGCACCCGCGGCGGCCAATAGGCCGATTCCGACAACTAGAAGGGTCACGGGATCGGAACTAACACGGGTATGGGCAAGAATCGTCATCATCTACTTACCAGACTCCAACCGTGGAGACTCCGAGGGGTCAGCGCCCACCTGAGACCGAGGTCGCAAACTCTACGGTGCCAATAGTGCCCGATCTGTAACGAGCCGGTTGTCCAGCGACATCCCGAAGAGCAGATCGCCGAATAGGGCGTATGTCGGGATCAGCCGCCCGGGCCCTGTAGGCACTCGCCGTGGAACAATCTGGCGCGGCCCCGGATCGCAGGCACCATCATGGGTGCCGTGGCACACGACGCCAACGAGGTCGGAACCCACCCCGCATGCGGCAGACCCGTGGTCCCGAGAGATGAAGCCGAGAAGGAACTAGGGCGGATCGCTGGCAAGCCCGTCTGGCTACCCGACCGGGCCGTTGTGAGCGGCGGGCCGGCTTCCTGCCCAGCATGCGGCTCGGATC
>JBOGSL010000072.1:0-2276 GCA_050695395.1 Chloroflexota bacterium
GGCCAGGTGTACATCGTGCACAACAAGGTGGCGACGATCGACGCGATGGCCGAAAGAATCAGGCAACTGATTCCGGAAGCGCGACTGGTAGTGGCCCACGGCCAGATGGAAGGGGCACAGCTGGAGGGCGCCATGCTCACGTTCGCGCACGGCGAGGCCGACATTCTGCTCTCCAGTACGATCATCGAGAACGGCCTTGATATTCCCAACGTCAACACCATCATCATCAATAATGCCCATCGGTTGGGCTTGACGCAGCTCTATCAGCTCCGCGGCCGCGTGGGTCGCAGCGCCAACCAGGCATATGCTTACCTTCTCTATCCGCGGGACGTTCGTCTCAGCGTGGACGCTTCTCGACGACTGGAAGCGATCTTTGAGGCCCACGGCCTCGGCGCCGGCTTCAGCATCGCGATGAAAGATCTCGAGATCCGTGGCGCGGGTAACTTGCTGGGCGCGCAGCAGAGCGGACACGCCGCGGCGGTGGGGTTCGATCTGTACACGCGAATGGTGGGCGACGCGGTCGAGAAGCTGCGCGGTACGAGCTTCGGAGAACCACCGAGCATCACTATAGACCTGCCTCTTGATAGCTATCTCCCGGCCGAGTACATCGGCGATGAGACGCAGCGGCTCACGCTCTATCGACGGCTGGCCGCGGTCAGCGATGACGAGACACTGGTGGCCCTACGGGAGGAGATACAGGACCGCTTTGGAGCTCTCCCCGGTCCTCTCGTCAACTTACTCAATTCGCTTCATCTGAAGCTCATGGCATCGAAGGCGAGGATCAACTCGATCTCTCTCAGTTCCGATTTTCTCGTGATCCGCGCTGAGCCGGGCGCAATTTTCGACAGGATCTCTCTTCACAAGCGATTCGGCAACGAGGCTCGCATCTCGACCAACGTGCTACGCTTGCCGAGGCGGGCGCTCGGCGTGACATGGTTCGATCAATTGCAGCAAATGGTGCTGGATATGATTCGTCTTCGAGCCACGCTTGGCCAGCCCCGCGAGACGGCCGACGATCTTTCGGCAGCACAACATATCGTGCCAGGCTGAGCGAGCAATACAAGTGGTAGTAGTTAAGCGCAACTGCAGCGGCCCACACCGGGGCATTTTGTTGATATACTTACGCGCGGTACATGCCGCATGGAGTTCACTGTGGGTAGCAAGCTAGTTATCGTTGAGTCGCCTTCGAAGGCGCGAACAATCGAAAAGTTCCTGGGACCGGGATATCAGGTAATGGCCTCGGTGGGTCACGTCATTGACCTGCCTGCGAAAGGGCTCGGCGTGGATACGCGCCGCAAGTTTGCTCCCAAGTACGTGGTCATTCCCGGCAAAGAGAAGATTCTTCTGGAGCTGCGGCGGGCGAGTCGCCAAGCGCAGGAGGTTTATCTGGCTCCCGACCCTGATCGTGAGGGAGAGGCGATAAGCGCTCACCTGGCGCGGGCTCTGGAGATCCCGGGGGCGCGGCGCGCCGTGTTCAACGAGATCACCCGGAGCGCCGTGCGTGAGGCAATCGAACACCCTCGAGAAATCAACGACAACCTGGTAAACGCGCAACAGGCGCGTCGAATTCTTGATCGGTTGGTGGGTTACAAGATCAGCCCGTTGCTCTGGCGCAGGGTTCAGCGCCACACGAGCGCCGGGCGCGTGCAGTCGGTTGCGGTGCGGCTCATATGCGATCGGGAAGAGGCGATCAGCGAGTTCCAGCCGGAAGAGTACTGGACTCTCACCGCTAACCTCTCCAAACAGAAGGAGAAGCGGATATTCGAGGCCGAGTTGGTTCGACAACTCGACAGACCGCCCAAAGAGAAGCTACGTATCGGGAGCCAGGATGACATGGACAAAATCCTGGCCGCGCTCGATGCCGCCTCCTACCGCGTTACGAAAGTCGAGAACAAGAAGACCAAGCGGATGTCCGCACCTCCCTTCACCACCAGCTCGATGCAGCAGGACAGTTCGGGGCGGCTGAGATTCTCCCCGAAAAAGACTATGAAGATCGCGCAGGAGTTGTACGAGGGTATTGACCTGGGCGAGGGCGCAAGAGCAGGGCTGATCACCTATATGAGAACCGACTCGACGCGAATTTCGGACGACGCCCAGAAGGCAGTGCGCGCATACATCGGGAAGGAGCTGGGTAGTAAGTACATCGGCCCCGGACCGAAGAGCAAGCAAAAAGCCAATGTGCAGGGCGCGCACGAAGCTATCCGACCAACCGATGTGTTCCGGACGCCCGAAAGTGTGCGAACGCTTTTGAGTCCCGATCAGTACAAGCTCTACGG
>JBOGSL010000073.1:0-3743 GCA_050695395.1 Chloroflexota bacterium
GCTATCCGGTCTCCGCCTTCGGCGGAAACAGAGAAATTATGGGTATGGAAGAGCGCAACGAGGTAATGCACGGCGGCACGTACAATGCCCACTCCGTCGCCATGTCCGCCGCAGCTGCCACGCTTCGCATCATGGAGCGAGAACCTGAGATGTTCTCGGAGCTCTGGCGCAAAGGCGAGTATCTGGCTCGCGGCCTTGAGGAGGCGGTGCGCTCCGCGGGCCATCACGCTCATGTCCAGGGTGTCGGTCCCCTACTGCAGCTCTACTTCACCGATGGCACCGCTCCCCTGACTGATTATCGCGAGGTCGAGCGACACATCGATGCCGAAAAGTTCAGCCGGTTCCAAGGCGCTCTGCAAGACCGGGGCGTCTACATACATCCCGACGCGCTGGAGTGCTTCTACGTCTGCACGGCGCACACCGACCAGGACATCGAAGACACTATCAGTGCCGCCCGCGAAGCTGCGAGCGTAATCTAAGGGACGGGCCGAAGAGAGCCGGCCGTCCGATGAAGCGGTGCCGCTCGTAGGGCGCCGGGCGAAGCTTCCGCGGGCCAAAGCGGAGCTTTGGGAACCGTTGCGAGCGGCCGCCAACGCTTCCGGGCACCGCCGGACACTGCTTCGCGGTCCGGCCGTACAAGGCGGGGCTCGCCGTGCCGGCGACAAGCCAAGTTGTTCGAGATCGTGATCTGCCCTCTGCCTTGCGCAACACAGTTATCTAAAACTAGTATGGGCTAGTCAAAGAAATCGGGTACGACCCGAAAAGGACGGCGGCATGACGCAGAGCACAAGCCAGCGCGATCCCTCCATTCCCTCCATTCAGCCGGCGCCGGAGCGGCTCGTAGCCCAGCTACTCGAGCACATGGGCGAAGACCCGTCGCGAGACGGCCTCATCCACACGCCGCACCGAGTCTGGGAGTCGCTCTCCTTTCTGACTGCCGGTTACGATGCAGATATTGACGACATCGTAGGCGATGCCATCTTCGAGGAACAGGTAGACGAGATGGTTCTTGTACGCGATATCGAGGTCTACAGTCTCTGCGAGCACCATATGCTCCCCTTCTTCGGCCGCGCCCACCTGGCCTATATTCCGAATGGCCGCATCCTGGGGTTGAGCAAGCTTGCCCGGGTCGTCGATATGTTCAGCCGGCGTCTGCAGGTACAAGAACGGCTCACCGGCCAGATCGCGAGCGCATTGGAAGAGGTTCTGGCTCCCCGAGGCGTCGCCGTGGTGATCGAGGCGTCGCACCTCTGCATGATGATGCGCGGCGTCCAGAAGCAAAACTCTCGCACCGTGACCTCCGCCATGCGCGGCATCTTCCACTCCGATCCGCGCACCCGCGGGGAGCTGCTCGAGCTTCTCAAACAAACGTAACCGGGATCGTACTACTGTGAGTGAAAGGAGGCACATGCCGGCCTCGGCTCGCTCGCTCAGCATCGCCGCCGATCTCTCCCTGTCTCGGCCACTCGATCTCGAGCAGATCTTCGATCGCTACATGGAGTCGGTATACCGGTTCCTCTATAGCCGCCTGGGCAATCGAGAGGACGCCGAGGATCTAACGTCGGAAGTGTTCTTGAAGGCCAGCCGCATGCTGGACAAGGAGCGTCCCGAAAGCAGCGCGGCGGCCTGGCTCTTCATGGTGGCTCGTACCGTTCTGGCCGACCACTGGCGGCGCTACTACCGCGAAGGCGCACCCGTAGCTCTCGACGAGAACCACGCGATCTCGCCGTCCGAATCGGCCTCGAATGTCGGTCGTTCGGAGGCGATTGTGCGCGATATGCTCGCGGCACTTCCGGAACGATACCGGCAGGTGCTGGAACTCCGCTTCCTGCGCGGCTACAGCATTGCAGAAGTGGCCCGAGATTTGGACATCACGCCGGCGAACGTGAAAGTGATCCAACATCGGGCCCTTATCAGGGCCGCGACGGTGGTGCCATTTGAGTAACCGGGACGAGCTCGACAGCGCCCTTGAACGCCTGCAGGCCGGTGAGTCGCCGCGCGAGGAGGCGGGCAGGCTGTCCGACGAGGAGCGGCTTCAGCTGCGGACTGCCCAGCTCCTCAAGGGAGCGGGCCTGCATCATCCCCGTCCCGATTTTGTCGCCGGGCTACACCACCGCCTGTTTCCTCGACCACGCGTCTCGCGTCGCGACGCACTACTGGGAGGCATCGGAGCCCTGGCGGCCGGGGTCGCCGGAGGCATCGGCGTCGACCGGTATGTGCGCGGCGGCCGGACGGGCCCCACAAGGCCCCCGCTGGTCGGTAGCGGCGGCCACTGGCTTGCCGTGGCCACCCTCGCCGACGTGCCCGACGGTACCGTGTATCCCTTCGAGACCGGCGCCCTCCAGGGCTTCTTGATTCATCGCGAGGGTCGAATCCGAGCCTTGTCCCGGGTCTGCACCCACATGGGCTGTCGCCTGAATTACGAACACGATGAAAAGGCCCTCGTCTGTCCCTGCCACGGCGCCGAATTCAGCCTGCACGGCGATGTTCGCTACGGCCCCCACGGCTACGGCACACCCCTCCCCGCGCTCCCCCACATCCGCATGCGAATCCGCCGGCAATCGATCGAGGTCTGGACCGTCTAAGCGCGCTCGCCTAATTGGCCCGCTCCGCGCGGGCCCCTCCAGGCCGGAGCTCGATCCAATGCGGGGCCATATCTGCTTGCAATCTCCCAACGCCTCGGACGGTGTGCCGCCTTTGCGGGCTACATGCTGTCCCATTTCAGCGTGGCCAACGAGCCGTGCAAACATTGGGGAGAAGCGTGTGGACAGGCCTCCGTCGAAGGAGCGCACTTACTATTGATCTCGTTCTTCCCGCGTCGATGCGGGTTCGGCGCTCGCCGAGCTGAAGCACAATGGCCGTCTACAACGAGGCAGATCCAGGCGTAGACTTTCTGAGGCGGGTGTGCGGACGTGGTGAGGTGCCGCTTGCTGAGACCGTCTCCGCGGATTTTTTGGGCGTGGGCCCGGGGCCGCTGATTATCCGCGGCCCTCGCGGGGTCGAGTCCTTCTTCGCCGGCTTCAACGAGTCTAGCTGGCCGGGAGAGGCGAAACCGGTCCTAGCGCGTGGCCGTTTCGCGGCGGGGGTGGTAACGCGCGACATTCGTTACCACGTCGACGAACCTCATCACCACTGGCGCCAGCAACTCTTCGCTCCGGCCGGCACCACCTTCGCAAGGCCCGACGAGACGACAACGTTGGTGATCGTCGAGACCGAAGGCGGGAAAGTCACGAGGCAGTGGGCCGCGAGCAGCGCCCCTTGGCCGGGCTGGGAGACTGGAGGCGCACTTCCCGCATGGTACGCCGGTGGGATAGGAATGGGAGAGGGCAGCGAGAGTGTGAAGCTGCGTGAAGAGCTCGGCGCGCCTGCTCCGGTCCCGGCGGCAAGGGTACAGGCGCCCGCGGGAGCGCCCCAGTGGGTCGCTCTGCTGGTTCGCGAGCGTGGCCGGGCCATCGACTTCCTTGCGGCTCCCAATTTCTTGAGTCGCGGCCCGGGCCCGATCATCTGGCCGCTGGAGAGCGTTCGCGCATTCGACGCGAGCCTGCGGGCTCTCCGGCTGCAGAGCCTGCGGGTTCTCCGGCCGGATGAGCCTATCGGCCCTCCACTCCTGGTGTCGATCTATCCCATCCTCTGGCAGGACGGCCTTCTGGCGGTGCACGAAGTTACGGATATGGGGCCAGACGTCGAGGGAAGTCTAGACTTTGACTACGGCGGAAAGGAAATCGCGCCGGGCATCACCATCC
>JBOGSL010000074.1:0-11449 GCA_050695395.1 Chloroflexota bacterium
GGTTCTTCATGTAACGATCGGCCAGATGACGGATACGCGGCGGCAATGTGGCTGAGAAGATGGCGAGCTCGCGCGAGTCGGGAACGTCGTCCAGGATTACCTCGATATCGTCGGCAAATCCCATATCCAACATCAGATCGGCTTCGTCCAGGACAACGAGCTTGACGTTCGAAAGATCGAGCGTGCCCCGCCGCATGTGGTCCATGATGCGGCCCGGCGTACCAACCACGATCTGAACACCCTGTCGAAGCGAGCGGAGCTGGCGATCGATGGGCTGGCCCCCGTAGATGGGAATATCACTGACGCCGCGGTACTTGCCGAGCTTGTGGACGGTTTCCGCCACCTGAATAGCCAGCTCCCGCGTGGGACACAGAACTAACCCCTGAACGACCTTCTCCTTGGTATCGACTTCCTGAATCATAGGAATCGCGAAGGCCGCCGTTTTGCCGGTGCCCGTTTGGGACTGGGCGATCAAATCGCGGCCGTCGACGAGGGCGGGAATTGCCTGGCACTGGACCGGGGTCGGCTCTTCGTAGCCGACGTCGCGCAGTGCTCGCACAACCTCCGGCTGCACTCCAAGCGCTTGAAATGCTTCTTCCATGGCCATCCCTCCTGGTGTGGTCCGAGCAGAAACCCGGCGGCGAATAAACAGTCCAGGCGGATCTCACCGGGCCGGCTCGACTCGCGTCTGGCTGACGGCGTGATCCGCTACCATATTGCTGGCAAGTTCCATTCCTGGAGGAGCCGATGGCGGGCGAAATCTTCTTTGCCGGCATAGTCGAGTTGCAAGAGTTGCTTGCTGGTCGCCAGATCAGCTCGGTGGAGTTGGTCGACATCCTTATCCAGAGGATCGCAGACCTCGATCAATCGGGCCCGAGATTGAATTCGGTGTTGGAGATAAATACGGATGCCCGTTCCACGGCGGCACAGCTAGATAGCGAGCGTGAAGCCGGCGAAACGCGAGGCCCGCTGCACGGCGTCCCGGTCATGCTAAAAGGAAACATCGGTACGGCGGATGAGATGGAGACCACGGCGGGGTCGCTGGCCTTGAAGGGTTACCACCCCGCGGATGATGCCGTTGTCGCCGCGCGTCTAAGGAAAGCCGGAGCCGTCATTCTCGCAAAGACAAATCTCAGCGAGTGGGCCAATTTCCGGTCGGAGCACTCGAGCAGCGGCTGGAGCGGACTTGGCGGTCAGTGCGGCAACCCGTACGCCATTGATAGATCGCCGGGAGGATCGAGCTCCGGCTCGGGCGCCGCGGTCGCCGCCGGCTTTGCGCCCTGCGCCCTCGGGACTGAAACCGACGGATCTATCGTCAATCCGTCTAGCTTCAACGGTGTCGTCGGCCTCAAACCGACTGTTGGACTTACCCGCCGGGACGGCGTGATCCCGATCGCTCACAGTCAGGATTCGATCGGACCGATGGGGCGGTCGGTAGAAGACGTGGCTGCGATCCTCACGGCCATCGCCGAACCGACGAACAGCGGACCGATCGACTACCGGGGATTGTTGGCAGAGGATGGATTGCACGGAGCGCGCATCGGCGTAGCGCGCGACGTGTATTTCGGATACAGCGCGTCCGCGGATGCGGTAATCGAGCGGGCGATAGATCTCATGCGACGGGCCGGGGCAGTGGTGATCGATCCGGCGAACATAGGGACGGGCCAGGCGATGGCTGCCTCACAAGCGGAGATTGAAGTCCTCCTGTACGAGTTCAAGACCGATCTGAACGAGTATTTGGCCAGAGCCCGGCCGCCGAGCGAGTTGCGGAGCCTAGAAGACATCATCGCGTTCAATATCAAACACGCGGACCGCGAGATGCCGTACTTCGGTCAGGAGCTTCTGGAACGAGCGCAGGCGAAGGGGCCGCTCAGCGACGCGGCTTACAAGGATGCCTTGGATGAGAACCACCGCCTGTCTCGCGCCGAGGGCATCGATGCGACGCTCCGTGAGCACCGGCTCGAAGCGATCATTGCACCGGGCTCCTCGCCGAGCTTTCCCATCGATCTCGTCAATGGGGATCACTTCACGGGAGGCTGTTCGCAGCCGGCTGCTCTGGCCGGCTACCCGATCATCTCCGTGCCGGCGGGCATGGCGTTTGGGTTGCCGGTGGGTCTCTGCTTCATGGCGTCGTCAGGAAGCGAGGGCGCGCTACTGCGCCTGGCGCATGCCTTCGAGCACATTCGAGGGCCCCTGCCAAAGCCGGACTTCCGTCCCACGCTGGCCGGCCCCCGGGCGCAGTCGTGGGCCTAAGGATTTCCCGCGCGGCTCCGGCGCACGCGGTGGTGGTGCGTCGCATCATGCTCGCGGCCTATGAGGAGTACCGGGAGTCCCTGGAGCCGCCGTCAGGGGCACACGACGAAACTGTAGAGGACGTCGCTCATGCCTTGCTGGCTGGCGGAGGCCTCATCGCGCGCCTCAACGGTGAGGCGGCGGGCAGCGCGCGATATCGACCGGGAGACAATTGCCTGCTGGTTGAAAGGGTTGCGGTTCTCCCGGAATTCCGGGGAAGAGGGATCGCTCGATCGATGATGGCGGAGATGGAGACTGTGGCAAGAGAGTTGGGACTGCGAGCAGTAGAGGTTTATGCACGCGGTTCGCTACCCGACAATGTTGCCATTTATCGCCGACTCGGGTATCGTGTCTTGGGGAGCGCGCCTCACAGGAGGGGCGAGGACACGGTCGTGACGCTGCGTAAGAATCTTACCGCCGGCTCCGGTTTCGGTCACCCTATCTCGGGGGAGTAGGCGAGGATGCGGCTGCCAACTTCGCCGCTCTTACTCGTAGCCGCATCAGCGCTCGTGGCGTGCTCGGTCGCCCATGCCGCCGCGTGGCCGTCTCGCCACAAGCCTGGACCACAGTCAATTCGAGGCATAGTCCACGGGCTCCAGCACAATCAATTTGAGCTGTCGACTACAACGCATGGCTCGTTCCGCGTGGAGGTGGTAGGAGCTACCACCATCGATGAGAAAGGGAAACCCGGTCGCATTTCGCTCCGCAACGGCGACCATGTGGGAGTCCGGGGCTTTGTGCATGGGCGGGTAATCCGCGCGATCCGGGTGCGCGTCTATCCGGTCAAGCCAAAGCCGTACACGGTGCGGGGGAGAGTTGGCGCCGTTCGCGGATCTACCTTGATCGTCACCGTCGGCAAGCAGCGGCTCACGGTGAGAGTGACCAGCGCGACGGAGATCAAGGTTGGCCGCCGGCATGTAAGGATCGGAGCCCTCTTTGTAGGGCAGACGGTCTACGTGCGCATTGTGCCGGTGCATGGCCTCACGGCGCAGGAAATTCGCGGCCTGAAGCCGGTGCTGCGTCACGTCGTGCTAAAGGGTTCCATCAGCACCGCCGCCCCGGGTAGCATCAACGTGCGCTCCGGAGGTCGCGAGTACCGGATCGCCATTCACGACGCGCTTCGCGTTTATCTCGGAACTAAGCGTGCGGGTCCCGGCAGCCTGCGAGGCGGCATGTCTGTAACCGTTTACGCCTGTTGCGCCGGCCATCCGCTGGTTGCCACAAGTATCCACGTTCATCTCCAAAAAGCTGCGCATGAAAAGACGACGCTCTTGCGCGGTCAGGTTGTGTCGGTCGATTCCGGCGTCCTCCGGCTCAAGAATGCGCGAGGGACAGTAGACATTCGACTGGGGCCAGGCACCGCGTACACTGTCGGCCTCGAGCACGTCTCCGTTCACGGAGTCCGTCCGGCCGACTCAGTGTCGGTGCGTGTCTACGTGAGCCACGGTCAACCAATAGCGACACGCGTGCATGTATACCTGGCCGGACGCCTAACCAAGCACGTCGAGGGGGTAGTAGTGCGTGTCGCTCCGGGAGCCGTGACGGTGCGTTCTCGCGGGCGGCTGTACCGAATTCTGGACACCGGCGCGACGAATGTTGTTCTCAATGGCCGGCGTGTCTCCGTAGACGCAATTCGCCCGGGTGACCATCTCAAAGCTGTGCTGCACCCTGCCGTAGGCGGCTTGACGACGGGACAAATTCTGGTACGACGCATTCCACCACCGCAGCAAACGGTGCGGGGCGTGGTGATATGGGTTGCGGGCTCGCAAATGGTAGTGAGGGATAGCTATCTGGCAAAGCACCGGGTCGCCCTCTCTCCCCGCACCCGCCTCACCATGGGCCACACGGTCGCAAGTCGGGCGGCCCTGTTTTCCGGCGTCCACGTTTCGGCTCGAGGGATGCTTCACGACGGGGTGCTGGCAGCAGACACGATAAAGATAAGCACTTCGCTCCTCAGCGAATCCGGCCGCGTGACCTCAGTCCGCGCTCGTGGTTTCGGAATGAAAACAAGCCACGGCCGCGCGATTTGGATAGACATACCCTCGGGACACGCGATCCCACACCTGTCCCAGGGAACATACCTGGTAGTTCAGGGCTTCTCGGAGAGCGCGGGTCACGTGCGCCTTCTGCAGCTTCGAATCCAGCAGCCAAGTCTGCAACTGTACGGAACTGTGTATCGCAGCGGGACGCAAATCTGGTTGGAAGACAGCAGGTCCGATCGCTATCGTCTCGCATTTTTGCCTCTGTCGAAAGTGTCGGTGGAACGCGTAGCCTTGCCTCTCCGGCCGACGGATATCCCGAACGGCACTCGGGCTCATGTAGCGGGTGTGGCACAGAGAGACGGAACGGTGCGTGTCAATTCGTTGCTGGCGAACCTCGGCAGCATCACCGACGAAACAACCATCACCGAGATCGGGCCGGCGAAACTTGTTGCCGCGGATGGCGACAGGGTACGCCTGCTTGCCCAGACCACCTACTTCCAGGGTGCCCGCGCGATCACGTCGACCGATCTCGTAGTCGGCGATTCGGTCACGATTTACGGCTATTCGGCCAACGGCATTATTCTGGGCCGAAAAATCCTGGTGCATAGGCGATTGACGGCTGTCGACGGTATTGTGCACGCGACGACGGCCGACGGTTTCGACATGGACACAAGCACCGGAACGACTCACGTGCTGGTCTCGACGGCTACCCTGCTCCTGGACAATGTCTCGCTCGCGCCCGGTGCATCGGTCCATGTGACCGGATACCTGCGCGGTGACGGCTCCGTCCTGGCCACCAGGGTCAAGCCCGGAAAAGCTCCTCACACCGCCTTAGCGCGAGCTCCCGGCAGCATCCGATCAACGAGCCTGAGAATGATGTCGGCGACGATGGCCAGGATCGAGACGGCAACGGTACCCGTGACCAGTTCCGGTATGTTGTTCTCGTTCAAGCCGTCGAACATGAGCCGGCCGAGGCCGCCCGCGTCGATATAAGCGGCCACCGTGGCGATGGCTATGGTCGCTACCGTCGCGATTCGGAGACCGCCCAGCATGACCGGTAGGGCGAGCGGGTACTCGATCTTGAGAAGCAACTGCGCTCGGTTCATTCCCATGCCTCTCGCGGCTTCGAGGACCGACGCATCCACTCCGCGCAAGCCCACCACGACGTTTCGGACGAGTATGAACTGGGCATATGCCACCAGCGCAATAATTGCCGGCTCCTGTCCGATCCCGAACGTAGGGACCAGCAAGGCCAGGAGGGCCAGGCTGGGAATGGTGTAGATCACGCCCAGAATCGCCATGACCGGGACGTAGAGAAACGAGAACCGTGCCACTGCCGTTCCCACCGGCAGAGCGATCGCTGAGGCTATCACCAGTGTGATAAGGGTGATCTCAATGTGCTGCTCCAGGTATCCGAAGACCACCGACTGGTGAGACAGAAAGTAGGACCAGAACACGGCGTCAGGTGGCCTTGCCTACCGGTACATCCTCCCGACGCGCCTCGTCCAGGATCCGTCCAAGGGTCAAGCTTCCCACCGCGTGCCCATCTCGATCGACGACGGAAAGCTCCTGAGCTCCCCGCGACAGCAAGATCGACAGTGCCTCGCGGGCGTTGCCGTTGTCGGCCACCACGAGATGATCCACGGTCCGCGCCCCGTTTGGATTGTCCATGATGTCCGACACCGGAATCAGGCTGAGACGCCTGACGGCA
The DNA here is from genome assembly GCA_050695395.1 of Chloroflexota bacterium. Taxonomy (GTDB): domain Bacteria; phylum Chloroflexota; class UBA5177; order UBA5177; family UBA5177; genus JBOGSL01. The sequence continues at coordinate 5,986 of JBOGSL010000074.1, forward strand.
TCCTCCGTGTCGAGCAGTGCTTCAACGAAGGCATCAGCCGGGTCGCTCAGCAAGTTGTAAGGGCGGTCGTACTGAACCACCCGCCCGGAGCGCATCACCGCAATTCGGTCCGCCAGCCGCAAGGCTTCATCCACGTCGTGGGTGACGAACATGATGGTCTTGCTGACTTTGCTTTGAATGTCGAGCAAAGCATTCTGTAAGTCGCGCCGGGTGATGGCATCGATCGCGCCGAACGGCTCGTCCATCAACATTACCGACGGATCCGCCGCCATTGCCCTGGCAATGCCGACCCGCTGCTGCTGCCCTCCCGATAGCTCCGCCGGATAGCGCTTGCGATACTCGCGCGGCGGTAAATCAACCAGAATCAGGAGTTCGTCGATCCGCTGGTTAATGCGCTGCTTCTGCCACCCGAGGAGCTTCGGGACTGTGGCAATGTTAGCCGCCACGGACATGTGCGGGAAGAGGCCGGTCTGTTGAATCACATAACCGATGTGGCGGCGGAGCTGTGTCGCGGAGATCTGGCGCACCTCGACCCCATCGACCAGGAGCTCACCTTCGCTCGGCTCGATTAGCCGGTTGACCATCCGGAGTAACGTGGTTTTACCGCACCCCGAAGGGCCGAGCAAAACGACAAGCTCGCCCTCTTCCACTTCCAGCGTCACATCGTCGACGGCCGCGGGTCGCGTGCCTTCTTCGGTTGGATATGCGCTTCGCTTGACAAAGCTTTTGGTGATGTGCCGGAACTCGATGGCGGGCATCCCGCTCCTACAGCATCCCCTGCGCCTTCAGGAAGCCGCGGGCCACGGTGAGATGATCTTTGCCGTGGATATCGACGTCAGCGTTCAGGCTCCGGATGGCCGTCGTCGTGATTTTCGGAGCAAGCCCGTTGAGAATGGGCCGGATGCTGGGAAATTGGCTGAGCGTGGCATCTCGCACCACGGGAGCGACGTTGTCGGGCGGGAAAACGTGCTTGTCATCGATTGGCACCACCAGATGATCGGCGGTGATCTGGCCGTCGGTCGTGAAGACCTGGGTTACGTCGGCGTGGCCGTTGAGCAAGTCGCTGTAGTTCACCGCCGCCGATCCGGTCGTGATGACATTCTTGAAGTGAATCCCGTACACGCTCTCCATTCCCTTCAAGCAGTCGATGCGGCCCACGCACTCGGCGAGGCCGACGAAGGTAAGCTTGTTCGCCACCCCGGCAAGATCGGACATGGTCTTGATGTTGTACTTGGCGGCGGACTGTTTCTTGAGAGCCACGGAGTTCGTGTCGTTCATGGGCGACGCGGCGAGCCAGGTCAACTTGTACTTCTTCTGGTAGGCGGTCTTCACCGCGTCATACAATTTCGTCGGGTTCTGGAGACTCGTGGTATGGCCAAGAACATCGAGGTAGCCGGTGCCGGTGTACTCGGGGAAGAGGTCGAAGTCGCCTTTCAATATGGCTTGCTGGGCGAGGGCTGCCGTCCCCACGGAGTGGCGCTTCACAGTGAACCCGTGATGCTCAAGCAGAAGCTGATACATATCGGCCACAAGGTACTCTTCGGTAAAGCCCTTATCTCCCACGTTGACTGTCCCCGTCTTTTTGGAGTGGCCGTTGCTCTTGCTCGAGCTGGGGCTCGACCCGCAGCCGGCAGCGGCGAGCGCCACCGCGCCAAGGCCGAGGCCGGCCAGAAAATTCTTGCGAGACAGGCCCTGCTGAAGTACGGCTGCCAGATCGTCGAATTCGTCCTTCCGATGCTTGCTCACGATTCGCTTCGCTCCTCGTCTAAATGCAATAGACACCATCTTTAGGGATTTTAGACGTAACCGGCCAAAAACGCCACTCTCGCTCCCTTCTCAATCCGCGCCACGGTCGCGAAGGCTCGCCGTATGCGACAACGGAATAAGCGCGAGTGATCTCGGCGCGAAGCCCAGTTGGTGAAGCTAGTGGGCTTTAGATAGCCGCGACGGAAGGCTCCGGCTCGGCAGGCTCTGCTTCCGCCTTGAAGGCCAGGATGGTCTCACGGATTTGCTGCTCGAGATCCTGGGCCACGTCGGGATTCTGCCGCAGGAACTCCTTGGCATTCTCTTTACCCTGCCCCAAGCGAGTCGCTCCGCGGTTGAACCAGGCGCCCGATTTTTCGACAAGGCCCATTTCGAGACCCACGTCGACCAGCCCCCCCTCTCGAGAGATACCGTCGGCGTACAGCAAATCGAATACTGCTTGGCGAAACGGCGGAGCTACCTTGTTCTTGACCACCTTAACCTTGACCTGGTTGCCGATCACTTCTGTGCCTTGCTTGATGGTCTCTCCTCGGCGAACATCAAGCCGGACCGACGAGTAGAACTTGAGAGCCCGCCCGCCTGGCTGCGTCTCTGGATTGCCGTACACGATGCCAATTTTTTCGCGCAGCTGATTGATAAAGACCACCGACGTTTTGGAGCGCCCGATGGCGGCGGTGAGCTTGCGGAGCGCTTGCGACATCAACCGAGCCTGCAGACCAACGTGCGTATCTCCCATCTCGCCCTCGATCTCGGCCCTGGGTACGAGCGCCGCCACAGAGTCAATAACGACGATGTCGATTGCTCCACTTCGCACCAGCAATTCGCAAATATCGAGAGCCTGTTCTCCCGTATCCGGCTGTGATATGAGGACGTCGTCGACCTGCACCCCCTGCCTTGCGGCGTATTGCGGGTCGAGAGCGTGCTCGGCATCTATGTAGGCGGCGAGACCGCCAAGCGCCTGTGCCTGGGCGACTACATTCAGAGCAAGAGTGGTCTTGCCGCTGGACTCTTGTCCGTAGATTTCCGTGACTCGTCCTCGGGGCAATCCGCCGATTCCCAGTGCGATGTCCAGTGCCAGTGATCCGGTTGGAATACATTCAATCTGCATCGCCGCGCGATCGCCGAGGCGCATGACCGCGCCCTTTCCGTGCGCTCGCTCGATTTGAGCCAGCGCCAGGTCAAGTGCTCGATCCTTCTCTGTAGACACCGCTTCCTCCCGCTGCAGCATGTGAAAATTTCGCTAAAAGTTCAATGCTCAAGTGACGCGTAATTGTCGCACAAATGCCCTATCTAGTTGCAGTAGGCTGTTGCGCCTGAAGCAGTCTAATCGTTGACATAGGTGCTGAGGGATGAACGCATGCTTCGATCAGCCTTCCTACATGTCGCGCCACTGATCCTGCTATTCGCCCTTCAGGGCTGCGGCTCTTCCTCCTCACCTTCCCGCGGCCACATCTTCAATGAAGCATACGGGCGCTGTCCCCTCACGTCGAGCACCGCGGGGATCGCCGAGGTGTGCGGCTTACGGTTCAACTTCAACGCTAATGCCGGAATCTTCCACGTCCGGAAGTCACGCTGGGGCATCGCCTACGCGTTCAACTGCGGCCGAAAGCCGCGAGACTTTTATCTGCAGGTGGCATACGCCAATAACGACGGCGGATTCGGCGAGAGCTCGATCGTTCGCCACGGACGGCTCGGCCGCGGCGTCAAGATGGAGACGCTCACCGACCATATCGCGCCCGGCCTCCCGGCCTATGACCACGCTGAAGAAATCGAGCTCGAGACATCATGCAGCTGGCATGTGCGAGCGGTGCGCGGGTCGAAGGCGGAGGTGAAGGCCAAGATTCCGCCGGCACCGCCCCAATACAGAATGAACTCGGGAAAGGTGGTGCGGAACACGAAGGCAGTTTGACGACCGCGGCCAGCTTGCATAGAATAGTGACGAAAAGCATTCGTAGTCCCCGTGGAAGGTTGTTGTCAATGGTATCTGAAGCTCAGCACGGCGCATTCCCGATTCCGGGGCGCAAGGCCGACCCAAATCAGGTGATCAAACGCTACCAGCAATTGCACAATCTGGAGCGAACCGGCCGCGAGTTCGGCATTACCCGTGAACGCGTCCGCCAGATTGTGAATCGTGCCGGCATCAGCACGGCCCGCATCCTCAAGCCCAAACCCGCCAAACCCGAGCGCTTCTGCAAGGAGTGTGGAGAGAAGGTAAACTCTTCACACGCGCTGTATTGTGAGACACATCGCCGCGAGAAACACAAGCGGCGATACAGGGCCATCAAGGCAGATCCGGTGAAGTATGCACACTGGCGGGAACTCCTCAAGAAGTACGACCGCAAGCGACGCGAGCGCCAGGCGCAGGAGAAGGCTCAAAACTCGCTGACAGCTTGACAACGCCGAGAAGCGCTTGCCGCGTAGGCGTGGACGCTGTGTGTGGGGCGCAGGTGGCCACAGAGCGCCGCTCTAGAGGGCCCCGGTTTGACGACGTGCGGGGCCGCAGTTGGCTCCGGCAGAGACCGACGTGCTCGATTCGATAAGTGAGGTTCGGCGCGCTCTGGACGAAGCCGAGTATGTCGCCGACCGGTCGCTGGCTACTGCCATTTTTCTCTCGCTTCGCTTGCAAAAGCCCCTTCTGCTCGAAGGCGAGGCCGGTGTCGGCAAGACCGAGGTGGCAAAGACGCTTGCCCGCATCCTTCCGACGACCCTCATTCGACTGCAAGGGTACGAGGGCATCGACATCGGCCATGCCGTCTACGAATGGAACTACGCCCGGCAGATCATGGCCATTCGCCTGGCCGAGGCATCGGGTGACGGCCCTCCGGATATTTTCGGCCCCGAATTCCTCATCAAACGCCCGCTGTTGCAGGCACTGGAAGCCGGCACCGGTGGACAGGCTCCTGTGTTGCTGCTGGATGAGCTCGACCGCGTCGACGATGAGTTTGAGGCCTTCCTCCTTGAGATGCTTTCCGACTTCCAGGTGAGCATTCCGGAGGTCGGCACCGTTCGAGCAGCCACACCCCCGATCGTGATCATCACTTCAAATCGCACCCGCGAACTTCACGACGCACTCAAGCGTCGCTGCCTGTACCACTGGATTGACTACCCGACCTTCGACAAGGAATATGCTGTCGTCACGAGACGCGTCCCCGAGGCGAGTGAACAATTACGGCGGCAGGTAGTCCAGTTCGTTCAGGCACTGCGGAGGCAAGATTTGTACAAGGTACCGGGAGTGGCGGAGACTCTGGACTGGACGCGGGCTTTGATTGCCCTGGGCCAAAATGAATTGCGGCAGGAGACGGTGGACGACAGCCTCGGAGTCATCCTCAAAAATCAGGAGGATGTGGCCCGAGTCCAGGGAGAAACCGCGCGCAATCTGCTCATCGGCGCTGCCGGTTAAGATCGTCCCAAACGGCGCTAGAATCGCGGCATGAGATTCATCCACGCCGCTGATATCCATCTGGGATATCAGCAATACAACCTGCCCGAACGTTATCGTGACTTCTCGGAAGCGTACCTGGGAATGGTCGAGCACGCAGTCGCAGGGCGCGTCGATTTCGTTTTGATAGCCGGAGACCTGTTTCATCAGGCCAACACGGACGCACGGACACTCTCGGTGGCGATCTCAGGTCTGGAGCGTCTTCGCCGCGCCGACATTCCGGTGGTGGCAATCGAAGGTAATCACGACGCCCAGCATCAG
>JBOGSL010000075.1:0-3626 GCA_050695395.1 Chloroflexota bacterium
GAGCACGACGGCTGCGGTCGTGAACGCGTGGCCGGCAGCGTTTCCCAGTGGGCTCACGCGGCTCACCTGTCCGACAGAGACGGCAGCAAGGCCACCGCATCCGGCCGAGACCCACCAGGGGGCACGCGGCGATCTAGCGATGCCTGCCCGGCGCACGCGCAAGAAGGCCAGCGCCAGACCGGGCGTAGCCGACGATTCCGACCCCGCATCCCACCAGCGGCAGCCATTCCGTCGGGAGCCGCATGGGGACGGGGAGTCGGTGGACGACGACGGCGGTGCTGATGGCGTCGGCCAACAGGGCCGCTGGGGCCAGGAACCACGCACCGTCCAACGACCCCTGGTCGACGGAGGGCCACCGGCATGGCCGCCCAGCCCGCCACGGCCATCGTCGGCGCCCACGCCACCAGTCTGGTCCAGCGCACAGCTCGGCTCCTTGCTGCGCAACGCCGCCTACGCCGGGACCGCCACCTGGTACCGCTACGAGAAGGTCCCCTCCCCCGGACACAGGCGGGCTCTCAAACGCAAGCGTCCCGCCGAGGACTGGGTCCAGGTGTTCGTCCGCGCCGATGAGCTCGACAGCTTCGTCTTCGACCAGGTCAACTCCGTGCTGCAGCGCTACGTGATCCTCAACATCCACGCCGGTGAGACCGTTCTCGCCGACCGCCACGTCGTTCCCGAAGACGACATCCCCAACGCGCAGCTCGCCCGCATCACCAAACCGACCGAAGCCGTCGTCGCCGAACGTCGACGCCTCAGCGACCTGTACCAGGCCCGGCGGATCACCCTCCTGACCTCAAGAACCGAGCCTAGGCTGATGAGACCGCCACCCGCCAGGCGCGCCTGCAATCCGAGCAACACGAAACTCCAATCCCGTCACCACTGCCTACCTTCGCACCTGAAATCCGAACCAGGCCACGCCCCGATTGCTGCTCAGCCTGGCCCCCGCCCACCGAACGAGAATTCGCGCAGAGACGACGGTAGCATGGCCGCAGACGATCCGGGCGCTGACGGAGGCTCATACCGGCCCGCTCGAACGGCTGCGGGGCTGACAAAGTGCTCGTGCAAATGGTCGATCCATTCGATCCGGCGCCCCTCGACAGTTCCCGAGACGGAGGCGTAGTCGAAAAAGCTTAGATGCTGCACGATCTCACAGAGTCCAACCCCTCCGGCATGGGGGCATACCGGAACACCACACTTTGCTGCGAGAAGGAGAATGGCGATTTCCTCGGGGACGCCGCCAACACGGCAGGCATCTATCTGTGCGACATCCACCGCCGACGCCTGGAAGAGTTGCTTCCAGATGACCCGATTGGCCACATGCTCCCCACAGGCAATCGGTACAGGCCGAACTGCTTCCCGAATAGTGCGAAGCCCCAGAATATCATCCGGACTAGTCGGCTCCTCGACCCATGCAAGGCCGTATTCACTCAACTCGTGAATACGGATGATGGACTCCTCAACGTCCCAGACCTGGTTCGCGTCCACTGCGACGGCGACGTCCGGGCCCACTAGGTCCCGCACGAGGCGGCAGCGTCGACGGTCCGACTCCGCCGACGAGCCAACCTTAAGCTTCAAGAAGTCAAAGCCATCGTCCACGGCTTTTCGGCAAAGCCTCATGACCGTCTGATCAGAATAACCCAACCATCCCGCCGATGTCGTGTACGCGGGGTAGCCGCTTGTGCGCATCTCTGCGATCCGAGCCTCCCGGCCGATCGCTCCGGCGCGCAGCATCTTGAGCGCCTCGGGTGCTGTCAAGGCATCACTCAGATAGCGGAAGTCGACGAGCGCCACTACCTCCTCCGGCGGCAGCAGCGCCAAGTACTCCCAGAGGGGGAGGCCCCGGCGTTTTGAGGCCAAGTCGAACAACGCATTGACACAGGCTCCCACCGCCATGTGAATGACGCCCTTCTCAGGCCCCAGCCAACGAAACTCGCTTCGGCTGACCAAGCTGCGCGATGTTCCCCCGAGATCGTCTAACAGGGCGTCGACGTCGGCGCCGATAAGCGCTTCAGCTACCACGCGGACGGCGCCGACCTGCACGGCGTTGCCGTCTCCGAGGGTAAACACGAGGGCCTGGCCGGTTCGCCCGTCACTAACTCGAAGCTCCAGATACGAGGCGGCGTAGTCGGGGGCCGCGTTCATGGCATCAGATCCATGCAGGCCGCGAGACGTGGGGAAGCGCACGTCGTGAACCTCAATGCCAGCTATGACCGACATATCGCTCACACACCGCCGGTTCTGCCGCGCCCTGCACTCGCCAGCCAGGTGAACGAGCCTTTCCCCTCCACGACATTGTTCATGAGGCTCCCAACTGATTCAATATTCACCGTCACACAGTCACCGGCCTTCAGCGTGAAGTCCAGCCCAGGCACAACGCCCGTACCCGTTGACAGGATCACTCCGTCGGGGTACTGCTCCTCCCGGAAGAGCCAGGAGACGAGTTCCTCGAGTGGACGGTGCATCTCACCGGTGCTCGCAGTCCCTGACCAGACCTCGGACCCCATCCGCGACACGCTGACTGATATCGCTAAGGCCCCCGCCCCCAACTCCCAAGCCGGCCTTACCATGGTGCCCAGTGCGCACGAGCCTGCATAGAGCTTGGCTTGCGGGAGGTACAGAGGGTTCTGCCCCTCGATGCTACGAGACGACACGTCGTTGCAGACAAGGTATCCGACGATCTCGGCGTAGGCATTGACCATAACGGCAAGTTCAGCCTCGGGAACGTTCAACTGCGAGTCGCCCCGCACAGCGATCGCCTCTCCGTCTGTGACAACCCGCCATGGGACGGACTTGAAGAACAGCTCTGGCCGAGGGTCATCGTACACCCTGTCGTAGATATCACGAACAGCACTCTCCTCAACTCGCGCCGCGCGCGAGCGCTGATACGTCACTCCCGCGGCCCAGACCTCCATACGACCGTCGACTGGTGGAAGCAGGATAACGTCCTTCAGCGGTCTAGGTACACCACGGACCCCTGCGACACGCTTCCTGATAGCCTCTCTCGGACTAGTCAGCAGCTGTCCAATGGAGCGGACCCCGAGGGACTCCACGCTCGTTCCATCGGTCGTACCGACGGTAGCGGCCGGGGCTCCCGGCTCAATGTAACGGGTGATAAACAATTTGAGCTCCTTCCCCGTAGGAAACCAGCCGCCCGCCTCACCCTGATTAGTCCGCCTAAGGGCAGGTAGGCGGGGACGACGTCCAATCGTCCAAGTCGAGCTGCCCGGTCAGTTGATCCGCTCAAGAAGCTGCCTCAGAAGCGCCGTCTCGGCTGCTCCGCATGGACCAACGGCGTGGACTCTAGAGCCGCCTAGGTCGATGCCCCGAGAGCGCAGGAGTTCTTTGAGCCGGTCAGGTGAGCCGGACTTCGTCAGCCGCAGGACCATCCCGAGAGATTCCGACACCGCGTCCTCATGCTGCCGGGCGGCGGCAAACGACCTCGCTATCACATCCGGGAACACCCCGGCGTTGCCGGAGACGACCGCGCGACCGCCTTGGCGCCCAAACTCGCACAACACGCTGTCGTTGCCCGACATTATGAGCAGGCGCTCGTCCACTTGGGCCAACCAGCGCAGCACCTCGGCTCCGTCATCGAACGACAGCTTAATACCGGCAACGTTCGCAGC
>JBOGSL010000076.1:0-7156 GCA_050695395.1 Chloroflexota bacterium
TAAACTCACCGCACCGCGCACCGCGCACCGCGCACCGCGCACCGCGCGCCCCGCTCCCCGCTCCCCGACGGAGGCGATCCATACGCGCTCGCTCCGCGACAACACCGGGGGGAATTACGAGTCGACCCCTCCCGTCCCGCATGTGTCGGCCGACCCCCACTGGCTACATCCCTCGGGATAGAGCCCGGAGCTACGCCTGCGGCGCCAATCGACACATTCCTGGGAGCGGGGTAACGGGCGCCCCCGCGGTGGTCGCGCTAGGTAATCTCCACAATCAGACCTTCATTTGGCCGCAGCTCGAGCCCCGACAACTCGGCAGGCCCTGAGCGGTCGAGATAGGTGGAAAGGGCGATATCGCCGTGGAGATTCGACACGGAAACCGTGCGCGGCTCGTCGGAGAAGTTCAAGGCGATCAAGCTTGATTCCTGCCCGTGGCGACGAGTATACAGGTAGCAGTCCGCCGGCGCTCCTTCGAGAGGCTGGTAATCGCCCACGGACAGGCTCGGTCGCCGGCGACGAAGCTGGATGAGCTGTTCGGTCAGGCTGAGCATCGACGCTGGTTCGGCAGACTCGACCGCCGCATTCACCCGGGTGTAGTCGTCGCCGATGGGGAGCCAGGGTTCGACGGCGGCCGGGCAGAAGCCGGCGTTGGCACAAGCATCCCATTGCATCGGAGTGCGTTGCGGGTCGCGCCCCAGGTCGAGCCCCGCAACGCGCAGACCCCACGGATCGCGGGCCCGATCCGGCGGGATCATCACGTCCGTCATTCCAATCTCGTCGCCGTAGTAGATGGTAGGGGTGCCCCGCAGGGTGAGCAGGAGCATCATGGCCGCGCGGGCCTGCGAAACCCCGACCCGCGAGGCGATGCGGTGCTCGTCGTGGTTGCCCAGCACAAAGTTGGGCCATGCGCCGGCGGGAAGGGCCGCCTCGGACGCATCTACCACGGCACCAACTGCATCGGCCGTCCAGGGCACCGCCAGGAGGTTGAAGTTATACGGGAAGTGCAGCTCGTCGAGCTGCGTGCCATAGTAGCCGGCCCACTCACGCCAATCCGAGACGTGAATCTCGCCGATGGAGCAGCGCGGCGTCGGGTAGCTGTCCAGCAAGGAGCGAATCTCACGGAACGTCTCGTGACCTTCGGGACGACCGACGTCGTGAAGGTGAAGCTGGCTGTCGTACGCGCCTTTCGCCTTGAAGTCGGTGCGTCCCGCCGGGTTGGGCGGGTTGTCCCGGAAGTCCGGGTCCTTGGCGATGAAGTGCGCCGCGTCGATGCGAAAGCCGTCGACGCCCCGATCCAGCCAGAAGCGCAGCACATCGAGCATGGCCTGCTTGAGGCGCGGATTGCGCCAGTTGAGGTCGGGCTGCTCCTTGAGGAACGAGTGCAGGTAATACTGGCGGCTACGCGGCTCCCATTCCCAGGCGGGGCCGCCGAAGACGCTGAGCCAGTTGTTGGGAGGGCCTCCGTTCTCCCCGGCATCGGCCCAGACGTACCAATCTCGATACGGATTGTCGCGACCCAGCAGCGCTTGCTGAAACCAGGGGTGCTGGTCGGAACTGTGGTTCGGGATGTAGTCGATCATGATCTTCATCCCTCGTTGGTGCAACGCTTCGGTTAGGTCATCGAAGTCCTGCAGTGTGCCGAAGAGTGGATCGACGTCCGTATAGTTCGACACGTCGTATCCGAAGTCGGCCATCGGGGAGGGGTAGAAAGGGGACAGCCACACGGCATCGATGCCCAGCTGCTCCAGGTAATCGACCCTTGTGCTGATGCCGGGCAGGTCACCGACGCCGTCAGCGTTGCTGTCCTGAAAACTTCGCGGATAGATCTGGTAGATAATGCCGCTCTGCCACCAGAGCGGCTGATCGATTGTCATGGCTGCCTCGGGCATTTTTGCAGTGGCTCCATTATGCGGGAGCGCGACGATGACCTCCTGAGCGGATTGGTCGGCGCGGGCCGCCGGATCGCCAGAAGGTCGCGTTCCTCTATTCTTGGATTTGGGAGGGCGACGGTGAGGAAACCGATCATCGGCGGCAACTGGAAGATGAACACGACAGTGTCGGAGGCAAGCGATCTCGCCGGCATGCTCAGCCGGCATCGAGAGCTGTTCCAGCGCGTCGAGACGGTTCTCTTTCCCCCGTTTCCCAATATCGAGGCGGTTTCCCGGATCGTCCAGGGCAGCGGTTTGCAATTGGGCGGCCAGGATGTCTTCTGGGAGGATTGGGGAGCGTTTACCGGTGAGGTATCCGGTCCCATGCTGAGGGCGGTAGGATGCGGCTGGGTACTGGTGGGTCACTCTGAGCGCCGGCGCCTGCTGGGCGAGAGTAGCCGGGTCGTGAACAAGAAACTTCTGGCGGGGCTGCGAAACGGATTGCGGGCAATCCTGGCCGTGGGGGAAACGCGCGAGGAACGTGATGCCGGCAGCGCCGAAGATGTCCTGGCCGATCAGCTGAGCGTTTCGCTGTCCGACGTGCCGGCGAAGGCGCTCGCCGATATCGTGATCGCGTACGAGCCCGTCTGGGCGATCGGGACCGGGGATACGGCGACGGTGGCGCAAGCCGGGGAAGCGCACGCCGCGATTCGACGCATCATCGCCGGCTTGTACGGCGACCGAGCTGCGTCAGAGATGCCGGTTCAGTACGGTGGCAGCGTGACGGCGGACAACGCGGAGGAGTTGCTGGCGGCTCCCGGGATCGACGGGGCCCTGGTCGGCGGCGCCAGCCTGAAGCCGGAGGCGTTCGTGAAAATTATTCAGGCGGCAGAGCGCGTTCGGCAAGACCGAGCGTAGGCAGCACGACGAGGGCCGAGCGTGACAGCGGCCCCCAGGGGATGGCGGAATCGGAAGTGTCCGGATACATCGGGGGAGCCTATGGCCCGGTGAGCTGCTGCTTGTAATTCCCGGGCAGTACTTTGACGTTCATGCAGTTCACGTCACAGGTAGCGACGTAGTAATGCGATCCGACGTCGTCGTGAGCGATGACGGCACTCTGGGCCTGAAAGGCGCCGACCGGGTCGCCGCCCGACTGGAGGACCGAGCGGGCGCTCACGGTATGGATGGCGCCGGCGCTGATGAGGGTGCACGAGGGACCCTCCGAGCCACGCATATCAAACGTTCCCGGGGCGAAGGAGAGATTCATGCTATCGAACCCGGCCGTCCCGCTCTCGTCGTAGCCGTTGAACACGAAACACACCGTCTCCCCGCCGTAATAGGCACCACCGCTGATGTATAGATGTCCGCCCGGCGGGCAGGGGAGCGCGGTGCACACGCTGCCGTCCAGAGGCTCGGTATAGCCGGCGGCCAGATAGTAGCGGGCACCGGTAAAGAGCGTCTGACCATCGATGTGTCCGAGGAGCTGGCCCTTGCAGGGCTGATAGGCCGAACCGGGACAGTGATACTCGACGGTCAACTTGCCGTTCGATCCGGTCGCGGTCTCAACCAATGCTGTGAACTGTGTGCTGGTCCCGAAACCGTATCCCGGCCCGCAGGCAGCCAGGAGGATGACCAGGAATGCGAGCGGCGCCACGGAAACAATTTTCTTGAGATGCATGCTTTCGTACCCTCGGACGTAGTTTCGGCGGGTGGCCCCATCCTAGCGCATGCGGAGAGAAGTGGTCGACAAGAAAGAGCGACAAGCTTGAGGACGAGGCGGCGCTCTTTCTCCACCGGAACATCCGCCGGGTAGTACGCTGAAACAATCGACATATGGAACGTGACACCGTCATACCGGAGAGGGTAGAGGCCACTGCGGCGCCGGCGATCGGCGGGTCTGAAGTCCGGACCTTCTTGATCGCTGACGTCCGCGGCTACACACGCTTCACGGTCGAGCACGGCGATGAGGCGGCCGCCGCGCTGGCCACGCGCTTTGCCGACCTGGTATCGGAGGCCGGGATTAGCAGTAGATGGTGGTCTGCAGTTCCGGCGAAATCGGCTTATCGAATGTGATCGGCATGGGGACGCATCACACCGTCCTCTTCCAGCGCAGCTAGGATCTGATGTCCGCTACAATCCGGCCACCATGCCATGGCCGGCTCGGAACGCCGGCCGAACGGAAGGACGCCCAAAAGCTTCCCGTGATTTCCGACGAGTCCCTCAGCGACCTCAATCCCGACCAACGCCGCGCCGTCACTCATACCCGCGGCCCGCTCAAGATCGTGGCGGGAGCGGGTACCGGCAAGACCGGCACGCTTACCCGCCGCTTCGCCTATCTCGTCGAGCAGGGCGCGGCGCCCGATCGCATCCTCGCTCTCACCTTCTCCCGACGCGCCGCTGCCGAGTTTCGCGAGCGAGTGCTCAAACTTCTCGATATCTCGTACCGCAGGCTCTGGATCAGCACCTACCACGGGTTCTGTCTTCGGGTGCTCCGGGACGAGCGGGCCCGGATTGGCGCATTTACCGTCCTCAGCCAGCCGGAACACCGGCGGATTATCGCGCGGGTGGTTCGAGAAGATCCGCATGCCGCTAGCCGTCGCTACTACCTGGGCGATAGCGGAGCGACGCGCCTGGTAGCCGATGCGGTCACGCTCATCTCCCGTACCAAGGACGAGGGCATCAGCCTCACCGATTTCATCGAGTACGCCGATCAACGTGACGTTGAACGGTTGCGCGAGCTGGCCAACGTGTACCTGTCGTACGAGGAGCTGTGCCGGCACCAGCATAAGCTCGATTTCGGCGATCTCGGCTTCCGGCTAGTCCAGGCCTTTGAGGAGGATAACGGTCTTCTGCGTCGCTGGCGAGGGAAGTTCGATCACATCATGGTCGATGAGTTCCAGGACACCAACGAAGCGCAGTGGCGCCTCCTCACGTTGCTCGCGCCGCCGCCGGAGGGTAATCTCACCGTGGTCGGCGACGACGCCCAGGCGATCTACGGCTTTCGGGGCGCTTCGTCCAACTACTTCAGCCGCTTTCAGAAAGAATATCCGGGAGCGGACAGCATTGTTCTGGCCACCAACTACCGCTCCGATCAGCGCATCCTGGATGCCGCTTACGCGCTCATCGACCATAATCACGGCCACGAGGTGCACCATCTCGGCGGCGAGCGGGGGATTGGCGAGCCGGTACGCATCGCGGGATTCGCCGACGAGGACCGCGAGGCGGATTACGTTGCCCGCAGCATTCTGCGGCTTGCGGAAAGCGACGAGCTCTCGCCCGCCGACTGCGCCGTGCTCTGCCGCTCAGTCAAGCAGTCGGCCCCGCCGCTGATTCGAGCCTTCAGCGCCTACGGCATCCCCTTCTATGTGCGTGGTTACGATCCGGCGCTGGCGGAGGCCCTTGACGATCTCACCGCGGTTCTGCGCTGCATCGAGGGGAGGGCCACGTGGGTTCAGGCCGCTCGTACGCTGATGCGGCGCCATATCGCCCTGGCAGAGTTAGGAGTGCTACCGGAGGATGCTCTTGCCCGCTGCTATGCGGGCTTGCTCGGTCCCAACCAGCAGGTTCTCCAGGATGTTCCGCCGCTGGATGCCATCACCTATGGCCGGGTGGTCGACTGGCTCGATGGAGCCGATTGGCGGCCGCTGGCAGAAGTGCGAGCCGAGATGCCCAATTATCTGTCCGCGGCGACCGCCGCGCTCGATTGTCTAGAGGCCGCCTGCGTTTGGCTGCGCACGCTGCCACTGGAGGGGCAAGTCTACGCGGCCCTGGCCATGGTGGGACGGCTCAGCCCGGCCTCCGCGTCTCCGAACGCCCGCAGCGGGCTCTCTGCCTGCCGGAGCGCCCTGCGGGTCGCACACGGGCTCTCCCGGAACGGCCTGGGCATCCCGGCCCTCATCGCCGAGCTGGGCCGACTCCAGGACGAGGACGCCGAGCTGGGCGATGTCGCTTCGGGGCGCGGAGTCGCTGTGCTCACCTTGCATGCGGCCAAGGGCCTGGAGTGGCCCGCGGTCTTCATCGTTGGGGCCGCGGCCGGCAGACTGCCAAGTCCCTTGCGACTCGATCGCGCCTTCGATCTCGACGATCTTTCCCGCTACGTTCAGGCCGAGCGACGGAGCCCAATCGCCAAGCTGGCGGGGGAGTACCAGGAAGAGCCGGAGCGAGAACGGGCCGAGCGATATATGGAGGAAGAGCGGCGCTTGGCCTACGTGGGTTGCACGCGTGCCCGCGATCGACTCACCATCAGCTTTGCGCGCAGCTACGATGGCCGAGAAGCGGAACCGTCGCAATTCCTCGCCGAGCTCCAGAAAGCCGATCCCCACACATGGCTCATCGACCGGGAATCCGATGCCGGGATCATGCTCCCACTGGACGTTGCCAGAGCCGTCCGCCAGCAAGCGCTGGCATCGCTGGGAATCTCCGGCCGGCCGGTGCTCCCACCAGAGAACGACTATGAGCGGGATGGGGGCGACGTGCTTGCCTCAGTCCTCGCCGCGCAGTTTACCGCCTCGCACGTTGCCGATGGTGTGCCTCTCCGGTTCCGCGAGATGCCGCGGCCCTTTCATCCCGATTCCGATGCCGACGGTTCCTCGCTGACCGTAAGCTTCAGCGGCGTCGACGCGTATGAGGCCTGCCCTCGTCAATACTTCTACGCGCACGTGCTGTGTATTCAGGCGCCGATGCGAAGTGCCGGCATCACCCTGGGCAGCAAGGTCCACGACGCCCTCCGTGCTCTCAACGACACCTGGATGGCGACTGGCGCACCACCAGACGATGCGGCGGTGCAGAACATCTGGCGAGCAACCTGGCCGCTCGATCGAGCGACCATTGACGCCGCCCTGGCCAATCCGGACACGCGCGTGCCGTGGGAGCCGGGCTTCAACTTCGCTCGACAGGTTGTGCAGGGCTGGCAGCGAGGCGGCGCCTATCTGCGCCGCTACTATGTCTGGGAAAGGGAGCTTCGCGCAGGCGGCGCACAGCGGGTGCCGGTGGCATTGGAGCACCGGTTCGACCTTCCCCACGGTAATCACCGCATCACCGGCCTGATTGACTGCGTGCTCGCTACTCCGGAGGGTGATTTCGTGATCGACTACAAGACGGGCAAGAAGAGCAGCGACCTGAAGGCGGCCAAGTCCCTCCAGCTCGCTATTTACCAGCGGGCCTGGCAGCACGATTCGGGCGCGCCCGTCGTTGACAGCGGGTACTACTTTCTGGCTCGAGACAAAGATCTGCCCGGGCGCTTCGCACATGAATGGGACCGCGGGAAGCAGGTCGATATCGCTCACTTC
>JBOGSL010000077.1:0-13796 GCA_050695395.1 Chloroflexota bacterium
GTCGTCCTGTTCGACGAAATCGAGAAGGCCCATCCGGAGGTGTTCAACGCCCTCCTGCAGATCATGGACGACGTCCGCCTGACCGACAGCCAGGGCCGTGTGGTCGATTTCAAGAATACCGTCATCATCATGACGTCCAATGTGGGTAGCGCCGATCTCAAGCGGGCTGCCAAGATCGGTTTCTCGGTGGGCCTTGGAGATGACGTTTCCGACGAATTCAAGTCCAAAGCGCTCGACGGGCTGAAGCGAGCCTTCCGTCCTGAGTTCCTCAACAGGATCGATCAGGTGGTCGTGTTCCGTTCGCTCAATCGAGACGACCTGCGCCAGATTGTCGATCTACTTCTCGACCAAGTCGCGGAGCGACTCGAGGAGCAGAGCATTGGGCTCGAGGTCAGCGACGAGGTGCGCCTCTTTTTGATCGATGAGGGTTACGATGAGAACTTTGGGGCCCGGCCGCTGCGCCGCGCCATCCAGACGCATCTGGATGATGCGCTTGCCGACGCGGTCCTCTCGGGCCGGCTGGGAGCGGGACAGACCGCGGCCCTGAAGCTACTGGATAATCACATCGAGATCGAGCCCGGGTTGGTACCGGTCGAGCCGGTGCAGGCTGGGACGATCGAAGCTGCTTAGGCAATCGACGAAGCGAACCCCTCTCTCGGTGAGAGAGGGGTTTCGTTTATGCCGGACGCTCGTCCTGAAACCGCCACTCGTTGAGGATATCGAGGAGCGCCCAGGAATTAGGAAAGAACCGGCGCTCTCCGGTTCCAATCGACTCAACTTCGCCGCGCAGTCCCGGCCCGCTGGATTCATCCCAGACCCGAAGAATGTAGGATCGGGCCGGTGTTCGCGCCATTCTTTCCTGGTGCCTCATTGCTTCTCCTTGGCGCCTCGTCAAGCGCACGAGGCAACTCTAGCATCCCTAAATTAGCCCCAGATTAGCCGACTGTTACTCGTTTATCGCCATTTGATGCTCGATATCGCGGTTGATGCGGTTGCGCAAACGCACGGTTTCCTCCGACGGTTCAGCGTCCACTTCGGCGAGAAGAGCCCGGCGGCATTCCTCGAATCCGCGTAGCGCTTCATGCGGTCGCCCGGCCCGCACCAGATACTCCATCAGCCGTCGATAGGTTTGCTCGCGCCACGGCTCGATTCTCACGATCTTGCGACAGTAAGTCGCGGCCTGACCCGGATTCCCCAGGTCGCCGTGCAGCTGTGCCACCTCCGCCAGCATATCCAGGTGCTCCTCACGCAGCCGCTCCCGCGTCGCCACGGCCCATTCGGAAAACGGATCGTCGCGCAGGTACTCGGCATGATAGAGCGCCTCCCCCTGGCTGTAGGCCACCAACGCTTCCGCTATTTTCCCGCCGGCGGCCATCTCCTTGCCTCGCAAGACGGCCTCTCCGAACGCATTTACGTCGCTCCAAAAGTCAGTGCCGGCATCGAAGCAATAGGCTCCGCCCTGCTGCCGGATGTACCCATCACCGTGGTCGCGAGCCGGTTGGTCGAACATCTTCCGTAGCTCATGGACAGCCACTCGTAGTCGATTCGCGGCGGCGTCCGGCTCGGCTTCGGGCCACAGCTGCTCGGCCAGCACATCCTTCGGATACAGCTGGCCGGCTCGATCGAAGAGAAGTTTGAAAATCGTCTTGGCAGGTTTGTTCCGCCAGCTCTCATCAAACAGCAGGCGATCGTCGCGATAGACCCGGATCGAGCCGAGACAATACACGGAAAGCCGGCCGGAGGTCGACTTAGGGGGCACGCGCTTCAGCAAGTGCTGGATCCGCAGCAACAGCTCGTCCAGCTCGAAAGGCTTGGAGATGAAATCACGCAAATCGCCGTTCAGAGCCTCAAGTATTGCCGGGCCCGGCCGGTGCGCCGAGAAGACCATCACCGGAAGGCTCTGAAGCCCATTCGCTCGGAGGTAATCCAGTACACCGTAGCCGTCAATTCCCGGCATGGCGAGATCGAGCAACATTGCATCCGGAGTTTTCATCGCTACCATTCCGATGGCTTCGCCACCGTCCGAAGCGGTGGACACGTCGTAGCCTTCCTCGGCCAGCAGCTCCGCGAGCATCTCGCGAATGGCAGGATCGTCATCCACCACCAGGATGCATCGGCCCTCAGATTCGATAGCTATCCCCCGGCCATCTAGCTTGATCCGCCGGCCACGTCAGGTACCATAGGCTGCCGCGTTACGGGCTCTGCACGCATGACCATCACATTGACGTTTCATCCTACACAAACGAGTAGCTTACCACGCTGATGCGCTGGCTTCTCGGTATCGCCATCGTGGTGCTCGCTGCCGCGGCCGCCGCCGGTGTCTACGCCTACGCCCACGCGGGTCCTCCGGTAGTCCTTCCCCCCCCGGTCCACCTGCAAGTCGTCGCTAGCGGCTCCCCCCTCCTCAAGGGGGAATGGACCAATCAGAGACATCTGGATCTCAGTGCCCGGTCTCGAAAGGGAGTGGTCGCCGGAGCGGATGTTGAGGTTCGGCCGAGAGGCGCCCGACTGGATGGCCAGGCCAACGCCGCCTCGGCGGCGCCCAGCGCCACCGACCCGTCGGTGCGCGTCACCCTGCGACCGGGCCATTACCACTGGCAGATCCGTCTCCACAACCAATCGGGCGTCAGTCCCTGGAGGCGCTATGACGGCACCATCAATATCGACACGCAACCGCCGAGCGCGCCGGTTATCTCCTCGCCCAGCGACCCCGATCCACACACCGTGTACCATCGCAACACGCTGACCTTTACCTGGCACGCGAGCGACCGAGCGTCCGGCATCGCCGGATACTCCTACAGCCTGGATACGGAGCCTTCGGGCACGGCCGCTCCCCACCTTCGTACGCAGAACGGCTCAATCTCGCTTAAGATCCTCAACTCGGGCACGTACTATTTCCACCTGAGGGCGGCCGACCGCGCTGGTAATTGGAGTCCCGGAAGCACCTTCCCGGTCCGGGTGGACGTCACTCCGCCGGGTCTGGCGCACGTCGATTTCAGCCGCTTCCAGCTGAATCCGCAGTACAACAACCTGCAAGTCTCGTTTCAGGTGACGCGGGCCAGCAAATTCCTCCACGTCGGCATCTATCACCACGGCGCGCTGGTCCGGCTTTACTCGTTGAACAGTCTCGATCCGGGCAAGACCGCCTCGGTCGCGTGGAACGGTCGCGATACCAGGGGAGCGCTTGTCCCACCGGGCTCGTACGATGTGTTCATTCGAGCTACCGACAAATACGGGCACACCAGTTTGCACGGCTGGCACGATATTCTTGTCGATTACCAGCGAATCGTAATCTCGCTGGGTAAGCAAAAGCTGTGGGCGTACAACGGTAGCCACGTCTTTCTGACCTCGCTAGTCACGACGGGGAATAGGGCACTCCCCACGCCGGTAGGCATTTACAGCGTGATGGCGAAGTTCCACCCGTACACGTTCATCAGCCCCTGGCCCAAGACCTCAAGGTTCTACTACGAGCCGTCGAAAGTTCAGTACGCCCTGCTCTTCCGCACTGGCGGCTACTTCATCCACGACGCTCCCTGGCGCTCCGTGTTTGGGCCGGGCAGCAATGCCGAGCTAGGAACTCCCGGCACCAACTACACCGGTAGCCATGGCTGCGTAAACACGCCTGCCAACGTTGCCATCGCCCTCTACAAGTGGGCGCCCATCGGGACCGTGGTGGTGGTAGAGAAGTAGGGGTACGAGGCCGGCCTAAGCGTCAGCGCGAGCCACTGCTTCGCGGCCCGGGCGGGACGAAAGAGGGAGTGGCAAATAAGCCGGGAGCCACGCGTGACGGCGAAGGGACTGCTGACGACGAAGCTTAGGTCGTCTCCCCGAGGTAGGCCTTCCGGATCGTGTCGCTTTCCAGCAACTCGTTCGAACCGCCGCTGAGGACTACCACGCCCGTTTGCAGCACGTATCCCCGCGCCGCAATGTGGAGGGCCATATAGGCGTTTTGCTCCACCATGAAGACCGTGGTGCCTTGCTTGTTGATCTCGACCACGGTTTCAAAGACACGCTCCACCAGGATTGGCGATAGTCCCATGGACGGCTCATCCATGATCATCAGCCTCGGCCTGGCCATCAAAGCACGGCCCATGGCCAGCATTTGTTGCTCGCCACCGCTCATCGTTCCCGCCATTTGATTTTTCCGTTCGGCCAGGCGGGGAAACAGCGTAAAGACGCGGTCGAGATCTTGATTGATGTCTTTGTCGCGCCGGGTCCAAGCGCCCATCATCAAGTTGTCCGAAACGGTCAGCTTCGGAAAGACACGACGGCCCTCGGGGACGGGGGCGATGCCCATCTCCACGATCTGACGGGTTGATAGCCCATTGATCGGCCGCCCCTCGAAACACACCTTTCCCTTCCGCGGGCGCACTATCCCGAGGATAGTCTTCATGGTGGTGGTTTTGCCGGCGCCGTTGCTTCCCAGCAGCGCCACGATCTCGCCGGCCCCGACTCGGTAGTTGACGTTCTTCAGGATGTGCAGACTGCCGTAGTAGGTGTCTACGTCCTGAAACTCAAGCAGTGGTTGCTTTTCTTCCAAGATATGCCTCGATTACTCTGTCGTTGTGGCGCACCTCATCCGGCAGTCCCTCGGCGATCTTGGTCCCGTAATCCAGAACCACGATCCGGTGAGAAACGCCCATGACCACGCTCAGATTGTGCTCGATGAGCAAGATGGTGAACCCGTCGGCGTGGATCCGGCGAATATGATCCATGAACTCGACAGCCTCCGTCGGGTTCATCCCGGCCGTCGGTTCGTCGAGCATGAGCAAAGCGGGACCTGAGACCATGGCGCGGGCCAACTCTAGGAGGCGCCGGTCCGCGTAGGCGAGATCCGACGCCTGGAAATCCTGATGCGCGTAAAGGCGTGGACTAAGGTGGCGAAGGACTTCGCGGGAGCGAGCCACGGCCTCTTTCTCGGCCTTCGTTACCCAGGGCGGCTTGATGATGTCCCCGAAGAGCGTAGAGCGCAGGCGCGCGTGATAGCCTACCAACACGTTCTCCAGGACCGTCATGTTCGCAAACAAGCGGAGCGTTTGGAACGTTCGGGCGATTCCCTTCCGTTCCACTCGATCGGGCTTGAGCCCTCCGATGCTTTCGCCCTTGAAAAGAATCTTGCCGCTGGACGGCGGGTAGAGACCGCTGATGAGATTGAAGACCGTCGATTTACCGGCGCCATTTGGCCCGATCAGGCTGAGGATTTCATCGTGCCTCACCTCGAAGGTGAGATCGTCCACTGCCGTTAGGCCACCGAAATGCCGGCTAAGGTTTTGGATCTCGAGGAGCCCGCCGTCGACCATTGCCTACAATTCTCCTGTGCGCACAGTGTAAAGCTCGGCTTGTTCCTCGGCCGACTCCCACGCAGTCTCCGGTTTCAACTCCTTGGCACGAGTTCGGTTCGGCCACAGACCTTGAGGTCGCAACAACATGATTCCCACGAGAATGAAGCCGAAGATCATCGGTTTAGCGCCGGCCACCGGCAGCGTGTGCAGCCAGGAGCCGGTCGGGCCAAGCGGGCCGCCCAACTGGTGCATGCTGTGCCCCAGATTGTTGATGAACGTGCCGACGTCGCCCAGCCAGGCTTGATCCAGAAAAGCTATCAGAAAGCCTCCCAACATGACGCCAGGTATGCTGCCGATTCCGCCCAGAATTACCATGACCAGGATGGTCACCGACACCTGGAAGAGGAACTGACTGAAGGTGACACTTCCCAGCCGGCTGGCCTCGAGCAGGCCTCCGAAGCCGGAGAAGGCGGCGCCCAGAGCGAAGGCGGTGAGCCTGGTGCCGGTAATGTTGATTCCGGAGTGCGCAGCGGCGATCTCGTCTTCCCGCATTGCCATCCAACTGCGCCCCAGCCGCGAATCGCGCAGGCGAATGATGACGATCACGCTGATGATGATGATGATCAGTCCAAGGTAGAAGAATGGCGCCGGGTCGCCGCTGGAAAAGTTCCAGTTTATGAACCAGAACTTGACGTTTGGGGGTGAGTCGATGCCGGTGATATTGTTGACGCCGTTCGTGATGTTCGGTAGCCCGAGACTGTTGGCAGGCCCCAGGTTCTCGATCACCTTCGGCACGATCTCCCCGAAGCCAAGCGTCACGATGGCCAGATAGTCGCCTCTGAGACGAAGGGTTGGGGCCCCAAACATCATGCCGAACAGCGCGGCCAGCAAAGCCGCAAGCGGGATAAGCAGGAAGAAGTCGATATGGATCCCACCAGGCCCGATGCTAAAGAACGCATTGCTGATGGTGTGCATATTTATGGTGAAGTGGTTCGAGGCCAGCATCGCGGTGACATAGGCGCCGATGGCAAAGAAGGAAGCGTACCCGAGGTCCAGCAAGCCGGCAAAGCCCACAACGATATTCAGGCCGAGAGCAAGCAGGATATACACTTCCGCGAGATTCGAAGTATCGATGGTGGGACCGCTTTCAAACGAGGGAAACAAGAAGGCCACGGTCACCAATACGAGGATCCCGGCCCACTTGAGGTAGCGGTTATCGCGAAGCACCGAGATTTGTCGGCGCGCCGCCGTGATCGCTGCCATCACACCTTCTCCGTCACGCTTGCGCCCAGCAGGCCCGAGGGGCGGAACACAAGTATCAACACCAGAATGGCGAAGATCACGACGTCGTACCACTCGGTGCCGCCGCCGGCGCCCAGGCTCTGGACGTAGGCGGTGATCAACCCAATCAAGAAGCCGCCGAGCACAGCACCGCGAATGTTGCCGATCCCTCCGAGCACCGCGGCCGTAAATGCAAACAGACCGAGAGTGAAGCCGCTGTTGTAGCCGATGCTTCCCTGATCGATGCCGTAAATCACAGCGCCTGCTCCGGCGAGAGCGGAGCCCACGAGAAACGTGATCGAGATGATGAGGTTAACGTTGATCCCCATCATCGATGCCGCTTCCCGGTCCTGCGCCACGGCCCTCATCGCCTTACCCCAACGCGTCCGATTGACGAAAATATCGAGAGCGATCATCATGAGCACTGCGACCGCGAAGACGACGATATCCACGTTCGTGATCGCTGCTCCGAAGATCGTGTACGTAGTTTCGGTGAGGACAAGCGGGTAAAACACGGGTATACCGCCCTGCCACTGATACATGGCGTTCTCGAGGATCAGAGAGACGCCGATGGCGGTAATCAATGGGGCGAGCTTCGGCGCGTTTCGCAGCGGCCGGTAGGCCACGAATTCGATGAACATGCCGATCGCGCCGCAAACCACCGCCGCAACTACCATCGCCACAGCTATCGCTATGACCGAGTGCAGCGGACTGACGGTCAGCGAATTCTGATTGATCAGCAAGCTGATGACGGGGATGGAGATGAATCCACCGAGGGTGAAGACGTCGCCGTGGGCGAAATTGATCAGCTCGATGATGCCGTAGACCATCGTGTAGCCGAGGGCAACAATAGCGTAGAGGGCGCCCAGGGCCAGACCCGTAATGAGCACCTCTAACACTCGGTCACGTCCTCCTGGCGGGAAGGAGTCCCGGCTGCGCCGGTCCTATTGGCTCGAAAACGATTGGGCCATTATACGCACGGCCCCCGAGGCTGAAGTCCTCCGCCGGGCCGCGAATAAAAACAAGGCAGGAACCCCCTGCGGGGTTCCTGCCTTGTGAGTCCCCGTTACGGGGCGGGCTTGAAGCCCTTCGGTGCTACCTGGGTCCGGAAAACCCAGTTCTTCCCCTGCACCTTGTAGATGCTGATGATGCGGTTCGTCGTGTCACCGTTGTTGTCGAAGCTGGTCTTGCCGGTGGCGCCGCTGAAGTGGATGTAGCGTACGCCGTGAACAACGGTACGCCGCATGTTACGAATGCTGCCCTTGAGCTGGTGGTGCTTGGCGGCATTGTACACAGCGGTCAGCACGATCATCGAGGCATCGTACGACGGGGCGTCGTAGGATTGCGGCCCCGGGTTCCCGAAGAAGTGCGGGATGACCGTCTTGTACAGCTTGCGGAACCCCTTCGAGGTCTTGGCCACATCGGGCCCGACCGAGCTGGCGTAGTTGTTGATGGACGCCGTCTTCTCGTCGGTTATGTAGAGGCTGTTCTCCAGGGCGTCACCGCCCATGAACGGCCCGTGGAAGCCGGCTCGCCGAATCGCTACGGGAAGCGGAACGATCGTCTCGGCGTCGCACCCGCAGTAGACCATGCCCGGTCGCTTCTGGGAGATCTGCTGCGCGATGGCCTGCGAAGTCTGAGCCTCGGCCGCCGAACTACTGGAGTCGACGTGGCCGTGACCGAGAACCTTGATGCCGAGCCTGCTTGCCTCGGCCTGGAAGGCGGAAGCAAGACCAACGCCGTACTGCAGCTTGTCGTCAATCACGTAGACGCTCTTGACGTGAAGGTGCTGCTTGGCGTAGAGGGCGCCCGCCGGCCCCTGCAGAGCATCGGTGGTAACAGTGCGGTAGTAGGTGACCCAGGGAATGTGGTGGTGGAACGTGGCCGGCTCTTGAGCCTGGCGACCGCCGGATCCCTGGTACTTGCCAAAGCTGGTGAGGGCCGGCGACGTGTTGGCCGGGCTGACCTGCACCATGTAACCCTGGTTGGTGATCGGCTCGGATACCTCGGCAGCTCCGGAGTTGAGGGTGCCGATGTAGCCGATCGCGTGGTTGTCTGCCACGCAAATGCGCGCGTTGTTGGCCTCTTTGTCGGTGCTGTAGGTGCTGCCGTCGGCCTGAGCGTCGTCCATGTCATTGGCCGGCATCAGCTTCACGCCGACGCTGCGCAGCTTGCCGCGCATCTTGTACATGGCCAGGTGCTCTCCGTTTCGGATGCCCTGGGAAAGCTGCTTGTCCGGCGGCACGCCGAACGGCGTCGACGAGCACAGCTTGAGTGCAATCATGTGCTTGTGCGCCGGAGAGTGCGAGCCGGCGGCAAACGCGTTGGCTGCCAACAGCGTGGACAGCAACAACACGGCCGAGCTCGCGGGGTACAGGATCCGCTTCATTCACTCCTCCTCATGGTCTTTGTCTTCTTCTGGCTCCGCAATGCCCATACTAGGGTGCGCGAGTCCCAGTGTCAACAACGAAGAAGGGGGCCCGCGTGTAACAGCCTGATCCCGAACACGGGGTGCCGCTCATCCAGCCCGGCAGGGTTCTTGCCCTTCAGCATCGAAAATCGCCTGGAGGCAGTTACCGTGCAAACCGAAGTGGAACCTATCGATACCCAAGCTATCAACTGGATACACGACCTGGATCAAGGGCTCAAGCAGGCTAAGCAAACCAACAGGTACGTCCTGCTCGACTTCTTCTCGCCGACCTGAGGCGGCTGCCAAATGTTGGGTACCGTGACGTATCCCCAACCTGCCGTGGTGTCCGCCATCCACGACCACTTCGTGCCGGTTCAAATCAACACTCAGGACGACAATAATAAGAAGGTCATAGACACATACCGGCAGGCCTGGACTCCCGACGTGCGGGTGCTGGGCCACGACGGGTTTGATTACGACCACTGGAACGGCTATCTCCCGCCCTTCGAGTTCCTGCCCAGATTGCTCCTCGGTCTCGGCGTGGCCGCTCTGAGGACGGGTCACTTCGAGGGGGCGGGCCAGGTGTTCGAGAATCTCTCGCGGACGTTTCCCACGAGCTTCTCGGCTCCCGAGGCTACCTACTGGCAAGCGGTCTCCGAGTACCGGGCGACGGGCGAAGGACGGACGCTCCAGACCCTCTGGCGCAAGCTCCAGTCTAGATACCCCGAGAGCATCTGGCGCACCAAACAGAGCTTTATAGAACAATAGGACGCGTTACACTGGAAGGACTGAACCGCCGGAGACTTCATGCCCTTCCTCACCATCGGCGTAGAACATTCCGCCACGCCGCTTGATATTCGCGAGCAAATCGGCAGTCACGTTCGTGACGCGACCGCCGTGCCAAACGGCCTCCTGGACATCGCGGGGGTCGAAGAGGCGGCCCTTCTCGACACCTGCAATCGGGTCGAGGTCTATCTGGTGGTCGAGGATGTGGAGCAGGCCCTGGCTGTCGTAAGCGAGTGCCTGGTTCCGGGCGAATTGCGCCGGCATCTTCACTCCTGGACAGAGCTTGGCACCGTAGACCACCTGTTCCGCGTGGCAGCGGGGCTGGAATCGCAGGTTCTGGGCGAGCATCAGATCATGGCCCAGGTACGCGAAAGTCTGGAAACGGCTCGTAAGCTCGAGAGCGTTGGGCCGAATCTGCAGGCGCTCTTCCAAGCTGCGGTGAGATGTGGCAAACGC
This sequence comes from Chloroflexota bacterium, assembly GCA_050695395.1. GTDB lineage: Bacteria > Chloroflexota > UBA5177 > UBA5177 > UBA5177 > JBOGSL01. The sequence continues at coordinate 10,216 of JBOGSL010000077.1, forward strand.
GTTCGGGCGGGAGTGAGCCTGGGAAGAATGGATGATTCTCTCCCCCGTACAGCGGTGGAGAATGCCGAGACGGCCCTGGGCCAACTGAGCCACAAATCGGCGCTCCTTATCGGCGGTGGACGGGTGATCGGCCTTGCGGCGGAAGCGTTGCGGGAACGGGGCATTGGCCGGTTCTGGATTGCGAATCGAACGACCACGAGAGCAGAAGAGCTTGCCGGTCGGTTTGGCGGAATCGCCGCGCGGCTCTCCGATATTCCTCAACTGGCCGGCTCCGTCGATCTCATCATGAGTGCCACGGGGGCTCGCGGCTACGTTCTCACCGCCGAGGATGTGCCTGTCCGCTCGGACGAGCTACTGATATACGACCTGGCGGTTCCGCGGGACGTCGATCCGCTGGTCGGGCGGAGAGACCAAGTGATGCTGCACGATCTTGGAGACCTCCTCCCAGAGAGCGATCAAGACTCCCAGGCGGATATCCGGCAGGCCGAAGCCATGATCGCAGCCGAACTGGCAGAGTTTCATGCCTGGTATCTCACGCGGCGGGTTGTTCCAGTGATCGCGAATCTGCGAAGCCACGTAGAGGAAGTACAACGTCAGGAACTGGAACGCGTCGCGCCCCGCCTGACCGGCCTCACGGATAGCGAGCGAGCCACGGTCGAGTCGCTCACGAGTCGCCTCATCGACAAGATGTTCCACCACCTCGTCACTCGCTTGCGACTCGCAGCCCAAACCGATCCAAGGCTGGTCGAGGCCGCCGAGTTCTTCTTCCTGCACGGCGAGGGCGGCCTCTTCCCCCACGCGCTTGAGACGCTGCCCGAGGAGCAGGATGCGCGATCGTGAGATCGTCGTTCTCCAGGGAGATCAAACGGGTCAGGAGCTGCTAGAGGAGGCCCTGCGGGTCATTGGGCCGGATGTCACCGGGCTTCCGCTGGCTCTGCCCACATTCGACCTGAGCCTAACCTCGCGCCGGCGGACAGCGAACGCCATCGTCTATGAGGCCGCCGAAGCTATGCGCCAAGCGGGCTTTGGGCTGAAGGCGGCAACCATCACGCCCGAGGGCAAGGGTGACGTCGGATCGCCGAATGCCATTCTGCGCCAGGAGATCAATGGAAGTGTCATCGTCCGAACGGGCAGACGCATTCCGGGCGTCGCTCCGATCGCCGGGATTCACCATCCAATCTCGGTTGTGCGCATGGCGGTAGGCGGAGCGTACGGCGCCAAGGAATGGCGCGAGGGTGACGGGAACGAGCTGGCGGCGTATCGCACCGAACGGATCACCGAACGAGAGGCATCGGCAGTGGCCGAGTATGCCTTTCAGCATGCGGACCGGATGGGCGCGAAGGTTTTCGGAGGGCCTAAATATACGGTTAGCCCTATCTACGAGGGCTTGCTCAAAGAGGCGATGGATGCGGCCTCAACGCGGCATCCGAATGTGCCGTACGAGCCGCAGCTGATCGATGCCACCTTCGCGCTCCTGCTTTCCACCACGGGTGAGCCGCTGGTCATCCCTTCTCTTAATCGAGACGGCGACATCCTGAGCGATCTCGTCCTCCAGCTCTTCGGCTCGATCGCGGGCGCCGAGTCTCTCCTGTTGAGCTTCGGTCCCGACTTGCGGCCTGAGGTGGTTATGGCGGAAGCGCCGCACGGCACAGCGCCGAGCCTCGAACACAAGAACCTCGCCAATCCCATGGCGATGATTCTTGCGGCCGGCTCATTGCTCGGCTACTTCCCCGGCGACACGCAAGCGCACCGAGTATCGCGAGTGATCCACGATGCCGTTTTCGACACGATCGCGAGCGGCACCCGGACGGTGGACCTGGGTGGCCACGCCACCACGAGCGAGTTCACCGAAGCGGTGATTTGTCAGGTCCGACAGTCGCTGTAAAAAGGGGGAGGGGGCAGATGGGCGGGGGAATCGCCCACCTGCCCCAGGATCGCGATGAAAGGAACTGTGGAACACGTTCAGTAAACCATGTCGAGCTGCTCGACGGGAGGGTCAGGGGGCCCTTTGGCAGGGGGGCTTTAGTCCCGGGACCTTTGGCCAACCTCTCGCTTGCCGAGGACCTCGCGCACGATATACAGCGGCCTGGCTCGGACTTCGTCGTAAATTCGCCCGAGATACTCGCCAATGACTCCCAGGAAAATCAGCTGAATTCCTCCCAGGAACAGCACGAGGATCAGGGTGGTTGCCTGGCCGACGATGGCATGATTCACAAGGCGGAGAATGATCGCGGCGAGGATACCGAGCAGGCTGATTCCCGCGAGGATAAAGCCCAACGTCGTCGCCAGCTGTAGCGGGACGTGGCTGAAGCTGGTGATCGCGTCCACCGAGAAGCGAAGCATCTTGCGGAAGGGATACTTAGTGGTCCCGGCGAACCGCTCGGAGCGATGGTAGGTGATGGCCTCCTGCCGGAAGCCAACCCAGGCGGAGAGGCCGCGCATGAAGCGATGTTGCTCCTTCATCGCAACCAACGAATCAACTACGGTACGATCCAATAGTCGGAAGTCGCCGGTATTCCTCGGAATATTCACGGCCGTCAGCCGGCGGAGCACACTGTAGAAGGCGGAAGCGGTTATCAGCTTGAAGGGCGTCTCGCCTGCTCGCGTCGCCCGCTGCGCGTACACCACTTCGGCGCCGGCGCGCCAGCGCTCGATCAGCTTGGGAATCAGCTCAGGCGGGTCCTGTAAGTCGGAATCGATGATGATTACGGCCTGGCCGGCGGCATGATCCAGCCCGGCGGAGATAGCAATCTGATGCCCGAAATTGCGCGAGAAGTCGACCACCCGAACCCGCTGGTCTGCTTCGTGCAAGCCGCGCATGATGGCGAAAGACTCGTCCTGGCTGCCGTCGTTGACCAGCACAAGCTCAAAGGGCTGACCCAGACTCTCCATCACCGTGACCACTCGCTCATAGAAGTGGGTGACTGTCTCGGCTTCGTTGAAAATCGGGGCGACAATACTGAAGACGGGCGTGTCTGTCAGAGCGTCCGCCACCGGCAACTTGGCTTCCATGCGTCATATTACACACATTTGACCCATGAGATTTGGACAATTTGCAGAGTAGCAGTAGTGCCGCTCCCTTATGTCTGAAGAGCTGAGCGAGCGGCCGCTCGCGCGGGCCTGGCACTCCACCGCGCCATTCGTGCGCTCACCGCCACTTGGAAGTGCCGTTCTACTTCTCGGAATCGTGCTGTTGGGCGCCCCGCTACAAGGCCCCGCCAGTTACCCCCAGCTCGAGTCGCTGCTCGCCGCCGTCTTCCCGTATCCGCGGGGCATCGTGCTTGGCGCTGCCGCCATGCTGATCGGAACTGCGATGGTATCCACGACGAGCGGCCTGCTCGAAGTTCGGCAGGGCGGCGCGGAGCCGGCGGCGCGCGCGGCAGCCCGTTTGCCGCTCTGGCTCGGCGCCGCACTCTACGCGACGACGCTTGGCCTAGTCGAGGCCGGCCAGACGAACTACCTTAGCGGGATTCTTTTCCTCTATGCTCTTGGATTCTTGTCGTGGGTCGTCGCGTCTCGCTACCGACCTCATTGGCGGCTCTTCACGCGGGTCGATCTGCTCCTCCTCGGCGCCGCGGCCC
>JBOGSL010000078.1:0-3542 GCA_050695395.1 Chloroflexota bacterium
CTCTTGCACCGCCCCAGCATAATGCGTCAGGCGGTAAGTTGAAGCGCCGCTACCTGACCAACGGCCATCGGAGAGACATGAACGAACATTTGCGAGCGGCGGTGGCGGCTCTCGCAGCGGCGGCCGCTGACATCCCTCATCTGAGGGATGCGAGCGCGATTCGCGAGCGTCTGCGATCGGCCGTCCGTCAGGTTGACCAGGAGCTCGAGGCCGACGACGCGCCAGAGGGTGAGGATGTGATCGACGACCTTCGCCGAAAGTCGCTCGACATCGCGGATGATCTTCGTCGTGCCGATCGTCTCATGCGGGAGCGTTTGGGACGGGAATAGATGTCGCCGAGCAGCTGCTGCTCCAGTTGCTGCGGCGAGACGCGGTGCTGCGGGGCGACTTCGTGCTGGCATCCGGACAACGGTCCGCGTATTACATCGACGCGAGGCGGGTCACCCTATCCTCGGAGGGTGCACCGCTTGTGGCTAGAGCGTTTTTGAAAGCGATGGACGACCTCAGCGTCGAAGCCGTGGGAGGGCTCACGCTCGGGGCGGATCCGATCATCAGCTCGATTGTTACCGTAGCGGGGATGAGCGGACGAAGCGTCGACGGGCTCATCGTGCGTAAAGCGGCCAAGGAGCATGGCGCGGCACGCCGTATCGAGGGTCCGCTCCGACAAGGCATGTCTGTCGTTGTTGTTGAAGACACCTCGACCACCGGAGCTTCGGCCCTGGAAGCGGTTGATGCGCTGCGCTGGGAGGGTGCGGAGGTGCGAGCAGTCATCTCGCTGATCGATCGGGACCAGGGCGCAAGGGACCTGATCTCTCGCGCAGACCTCGAGTACCGTTCCATCTTCAAAGCGGCGGAAATCGTCGCCGTCGAAGATCACCCTACGGAGTAAGTAACGCCGGACCGCGCCAACTCGACGGGCCCGGAGAATGTCGCAGCGGCCTGGTCGAGAATCTCGGAAGAACGGGGCTCCCAATAGTGGGTTAGCAGCAGGCGTCGTGCCCCCGCGCGCTCGGCTAGATCCCCGGCTTCGGCTCCGGTCAGGTGCCCCTGAACAGCCCAGCGTTGTTCGAGCAGCGTCGCCTCGAGAACAGCCAGGTTTGCTCTTGCGCCTAATTTCGCCACGGACTCGTCGGGCGCCGTATCGGCCCCGTACAACAGCGCAACATCGTCGCGCTGGAAGCGCATCGCCCAGGCGGGGATGAAGTGCTCCGTCGCGGCAAATATGACGTCCAGACTTCCGAGGCGGAGCTGCTGCTCCGGATCATACTCCTCCAGGTGATACGACTCTTCGAAGAAGGTGTCGGGCAGGTCGAGGGCCGGCCGCAACCCCTTGAGCATCGAAAGACCGCCAGGAGGAAGATAGACGGGCAATCTCGGCACATTGTTGAATTGAAGGCAGTACTTCAGCGGGATCAAATCCAGGAAGTGGTCCGGGTGCATGTGGCTAATCAGAACCGATTTGATATCACCGACATCAACCATGGTTTGAAGTTTGGACGCCACGCCGTGACCGCAATCGATCAAGATCGGTCCTTCCCCCGCATCGAGAAGATAGCCCGACGAAGCACCCCCGGGATTTGGGCAAGCAGGGCCGGCTCCAATGACGGTCAGGCGCATCGCTTCACCCTCAAGCATCGCGTTTGAGCACCGGGATAGAAGGCAACCGGAACGGGTCTTCGGCCTGGACGATGGCCAGGGCAAGCTTGGGGAAGCTCAGCACGGCGCGGTATGCGACATAACGGCTTCGCCATTCAGGCTGAAACTTGCTGTTGAACTGGTACAGCGATTTGAGCTGGTAATAGCCGGATAGGTGGTCAAAAAGGAAGCGACGGGTGCCGATCAGCATCCGGGGCTCGCTTTCCGCCTCGATGTTCGCCAAAGTCGCGAAATTGAGACTGAGTGAACGACAGTCGCGGCGGCGAAATTCTTCGGCGGCCCGGATGACGAGGAATTCCATGAGGCCGTTGGGACAGCCCGCGCGCCGCCGCATTGCGTCCAGCGACCACGAATCCGACCGATATACAGGCACAAAGGTCAAGTAACCCATAACCATCTCGCCGCCCAGAGCTACCATCACCTCGCAGTCGCGATCGTGTTCCGACGGTAGCCGGCCAAGCGTCATAGAGAAGCCTCGCTCAGCGCCCCCGTGCTCGTGTACCCAGCTCTGTGAGATATCGTGCATCTGAGCCAGGATGTCGCCGGGGAGACGGTCCCGCCGATACATTTTCGCTTGAATATCCATCTCTTCAATGTGTCGCTCCGCTCGCCGCACCTTTCGCTTCAACACGCTCTTATCGAACGTTGCAAGCGGGATTACCGCCTCTTCCCCGATCTTGAGAGAGTGGAATCCGGCCGAGCGATAGTTCCCCAGGTGGTTGGATGCGATGCCCAGAAAGCAGATGTCCATGCCACTCGAATCGGCGTATTCGCAAAATGACCGGATCAACGGAGCGATGCGGACGGGATCGCCGACCGGATCGCCGCCCACCAGGGCCACGTTTCTCCAGAGCCGGTACGAGAGGAACGCTTGACCTCCGTCGTCGAAAAAATAGCTTCGCGCATTCTGTAACGCGAAATACGACAGGCTGTCATCTCCGTAGCGGCGCACCAGAGCGTGCGCCGCTGTCAGTTCTTCGTCGGTTGCCGCCTTGTGGGGAATGTAGGGCCGGAGCACCTGTACGACGAGAAACACCGCTGACACGGCCGCGACCAGAATAATCGATCCCTCGAACCAGCGGGCGTGGGGCGTGATGTACCGGTACGCCGGAGACATCGCAAGGACGTTCAGCGGCTCGAGGGTCACTCCCAACAATGTCGGTCCCGGGCGGATTGCATGACGAAGGATGAGAAACCCGGCGAGGATGTACGAGTAGTAGAGCAGGGCAAACGTGGCGACCGCCGGTAGCAGACGCCTTGGAGTTGCCGGGGCGCCGCGAACATAAAACGCTCGTCGACTGAGAACGAGCGCCGCTGCAACCGTGATTCCTACCACCGCTTCCTCGACGTCCAACCCCTTCGTCAGGTTCAGGAATACGGACAGAATCAAGAGCCCGATCGCGAGCCGGAGAGCGCGCTGACGGCGTTTTCGCAGGCCGTCGGCAATCAGTATCAGACAGAACCCCACCAGCACCACCGCGGTCTGGCTTCCGCGAATAAGGTGGATCGGCAGCAGGTCGCGAAGAATCTCCATACGAGCGGGAATGCCCGGATAGAGAGCAGAGACGATGTTCATCAGACCGGCCGCTGCCGTCCAGCCGGCGGCCATCCTCGGTGCCAGGCGTCGCCCCGCCGCCTTCCGCAATGTCGCGCGCAATCGCCGGATCACGGCTCGGCTAACTTTGGCGGTTCCGTTCGCCGCCGCATAGAATCTGACGACGAGCCGGGGAGGCGCCCGGCGAAGCGACGCGGGGTGTGGCGCAGCTTGGTAGCGCGCCTGCTTTGGGAGCAGGAGGTCCCGGGTTCAAGTCCCGGCAGCCCGACCACGCGCTGAGCCCTGTCCGAGTGGCCACCTCCGAGTCAGGCCACCGAGGACGGCGCCGCAC
>JBOGSL010000079.1:0-6191 GCA_050695395.1 Chloroflexota bacterium
GTCAAGCTCACCCCCTTCGGTGAAGTGAGCCTGGTCAATGGCTCCTCGATCCACGCCCGTACCGCTGGCCAGGACGGAGGCGTGAAAGCCCGCGGCCGCGAAGCCGACCGGGTCGTGATTGACGAAGCCGCCTACGTACCGGGCCGAGTGATTACCGATGTGGTGGGACCGTTCATGGCCACCAGTGACCACGCCGAGCTTATCCTGATCAGCACGCCATTCGGCCGCAATCATTTCTCTGATTATTTTGAACGTGGCCAAGCGGGTGTCGCCGGCCACCGTTCCTTTCAGTTTCCCACTGCAACCCATCCGGGGCTTCGCCCCGGCTACCTCGAAGAACAGCGGGCACAGATGACCGATCTGGCCTACCGGGTTGAGTATTTGGCCGAGTTCGCCGAGGATCAGAATGCCGTCTTTCCATGGTCGCTGATCGAATCGTGTCTCTCCGATCTCCCGCGTGGGCCGCGACCGAATCGCCAGTACGTGATCGGCTACGACCCCGCCAAATACAGTGACCGCTCCGGCGTGGCGGTCGTCGATGTTACTGAATCTCCTTACGCCCTGGCCGAGATCCTCGACATCTCGGGTCGCGACTATTTGACCCAGACCCGCATTATCAGCGAGCTGAGCGCTACCTACCATGCGCCGGTCCTGCTTGATGCCACCAGCCACGATCAGTTACTCGAGCAGCTGCTGGCCGATGGGATCGAGGCCGAGGGCTATCGCTTCTCCAATGAGTCGAAGCGCGAGCTCATCGATGGTCTGGTGCTGACCCTCGAGCAACACGGCCTCCTCCTCTATAGCGATTCCGATCTGCTCGACGAACTGAAGTACTACCGCTACCAGTTGACCGCGGCAGGGAACGTACGACTGGGGGCGACCGAGTCGCACCACGACGACCTGGTTACCGCGCTCGCCCTGGCCGTGCAACTAGCCCGTTCTCCCCGAGATGCCGGGATGCTGCTGGCCGGATTCCCTACGCCGGCCGTATCCGGCTTTGCCGCACGCCTCAAGCGCCGGCACTAGGAGCCTTATGCCACTTTTTTCGCGTAACGATCACCGCACCGAGCTTACCGAACTCCGCCGTGAGATTGGAGAGTTGCGGGAGGCAGCAGAACGCGCCACCCTGGTGCAGTCTCCCAGCGTCAACCGAGCGCAGCGTGCCGGAAACCTATCGGGTGGCCAATCACACGACCTCAACGTCCTCTACCAAGCCTACCTGTCCTGTCCCTGGATCAGTGCGCCGATCGATACCATCGCCAAACGCATCACCAGCGGCGGGTTTGGCCTCGCTCCCACCAACAAATCGGCGAGTAAGTCGAATGAGTCGCGGCTTCAAGATTTCTTCTCCTACTGCAACGACGAAGACGACCTCATCCAGCTCCTGCAGAATGCCATCACCGCAACCCTGATCTTTGGGGCCGGCATGTGGGAGGTTGTACCCGTCGCCGGGGTGCCGTATCAGCTCTATCTGGCCGATGGTGTGACCGTCCTCCCGGAAACCGACGAACGCGGCACCATCACCGGGTACATGCAAAGGCTGGGCGACGGGACGGTGATCCACCTGCAAGCCGAGCAGATCGTCCGGTTTGCCCTGCGCGGCCCGCGCGGAGAGGCACTGTCCCCCATCCGCAAGCTCCTCAACAGCGGCACCATCTATAACCACATGGTCCGGTGGAACCAAAAATTCTTCGAGCATGGGGCCCGACCCTCCGGCGTCCTGGAACTGGGCGAGAAGACATCAGCCGACGCGGCGGAACGACAACGGGTATGGCTGGAGGAGAACTACACCGGGGTCGACAACGTGGGTAGCATTCCGGTGCTCTACGGCGGAGCGCAGCTCAAGCCGTTTGGTGGAACAAGCGCAGTGGACCTGGACTTCCAGAAGGGACTCGAGTATCTGCGCGAGGAGTTCCTAACCGTCCTCGGTGTGCCGCTTTCCCAGTTGGGCATCGTCAAGGGCGGTGGGTTGGCCAACGAAGGCGAATCGCTTGACAAGGCGTTCCGCAACAACACCATCAATCCACTGCGCCGGCTCATCGAAGAAAAGGTGACCTACCGGATCATTCGCCAGGGCTTCGGCATCGAGGACTGGCAGTTCGAACTCCATGAAAGTAACTACGAGAACGACCAATTGCTCGTGAAGTTGGTCACCGATAAGGTGGCCGCCGGCCTGATCGACCGCGACGAGGGCAGGAAGCAGCTTGGCGAGAACGGGGCGCTGCCGGGTGGCGGGGGCAAGGTACCCACCATCCAGCTCAGCCGCGAGCTCGTGCCCACGCCTGAGCTGGCCGATACCGATTTCCACAGCACCCAGTTCCTCAGCGCGAAAGCGGCCGTCCAGCCCGCGCCGGCCATACCGGCAAATGCCCCGGCCGAGGCCGATCTGGCGCGCTGGCAGCGCGTCGCCCTGCGCGATCTTCGCGCCGCCCGCTCGCCGCGTCCGTTTGTCAGCGAAGCCATTCCGGAGGAGCTGATGGAGTGGCTGCGACAGGACGTACTCGGAGCCTCGGACGAGGATCAGATACGGGCGATCTTCGATCGGGCTTTTGCCGAGGTTCGCGGCCTGGCCACCCCGGACGAGCAGGAACAGGCCGCGGTTGACGAGCTTACCCAGCGGTTTGCCGACCTTTTCGTTCATGGGGAAGCGTGAGGCCTACCGAGCGCATGCGATTACGGATGCGTCTCGGCGTCAGATAGCAGGATTTACCGATCAGAGTGCCCGGCAGGTATACGCGGCCAGCATCCGCCGAGAGTTAGCGCGCCAGGGCGGCGCGGATCGCCCGGTCGTCGTGCGCGACGCGGCATCATTGGCCAAACTTCGGGATCATGCGCAGGGCGTCGCGAAAAGCGTGCAGCATACCTATAACCGGATGCTCAAGGATCAGGTCGATGCTCAGCCGGACAGCTTGAGCGATGCCGAACGAGAGCGCCTACTGCAACCCTTTCTGCGAAGCGCCCGCGCATACAACCAAAACACGCTCATCCCCTATACCACGAACTACGCCCGGCTCCAGGGACGGAGCGACTTCTACCGCCAGAACGACCTGCTCGATCAGACCCGGTGGGAATGGGAGCAGCAGGACGACTATCCAGATGGCTGCGCCGACGCTGAGGCGGCCAGCCCGGCCTCCTACGACGCTCTTGTGCAGCTGGCCGGTGGCGAGCCGCCCGTGCATCCCAACTGCGGCTGCGACATCACCCCCAGCGAAGCCGTCGCACTTCCCGATAACCCCTGGATTGGAGCCTAGTATGCCGCTCTATAGCTACCGCTGCCCACACGAACACACCCACGAGCTGGTGACCAGCTCGACCGAACGTGACCAGACCCGCAACTGCCCTGTGTGCGCTGAACCGGCCCGCCGTCAAATCAGTCTGGTGGCCGGCTACCGGCTTGGCAAAGACGGTTTTCTGGTGCGCTCCACGCAATGCAATCCCCACGCCGTGTAAGGAACACCATGCTTACTGAACTCTTTTCCGCTCCGATGCTCATCGAGGCATCATCCGACCCCGCATCACCGGACCTGGCCACCATTCGCGGGCGATTCATCGCCGAGGGGGCTCGGTCCAGCAACCACCGTGAGTACGTCAACGTTGAGCCCTGGATCAAGCGTGCTCAGGAGAAGATCGACGCCGGGGGCATCGTGGATATCCGGACCTGTCACGAGGCAGGCGACAAGGCCACGGAGATCGTCGGCAAGATCACCCGCTTGCACCCCGACGGCCAGTACGAGGGCACCATCGCCAACACGCCGACCGGCCAGGCCGTGCTGCCGCTGGTCAAGGGCGGCTACCTGAAGCACGTTTCCCTGCGAGGGTACGGAGCCAGGGTCGAGCCAATCGAGGGACAGGAAGGCTGGACGCGGGTCATCGACCTAGAGCGGCTGGCCGGAATCGACTTCACGAACAATCCGGGCATCACCCAAGCATCCGTCAACCTGGCCGAATCAGTCGATGCCGATCAGGTGATCGACAGCTTCGAGGTTGGCACGACGGAAAGCAAGTTCTCAACTGACGATCGCAAGGCCATGGCCAAATCGGGCGTCGCCATGCCCGATGGATCCTTCCCCATACCCGACGCGACCTCACTGGAAGCCGCTATCCACCTCTACGGTCGCTCCGAGCACCCGGATGAGGTCAAGCAGCACATCATCAAACGCGCTCGGGCGCTCGGTTTGACCGACCGCCTACCCAAAAACTGGAGTGTTTCCCAAGGAGAAAACAAAATGGGATTTGCCGACAAGATCGACGAGACAATCGCCGCCACCACCGAAGCAACCACAGAACCGACCACCGAACCGACCACCGAATCACCCACCGGAGAGATCTCGATTGAGCAGGCTCTGGAGACGCTTGCCGGCCTTGACGAGGCCGGAGCGGCGCTCTCTGCCGCCAATCGCAAGCATCTCACGACCGCACACGACCACATCGCCAAGGCAGCCGGCATGCAATGCCTCTCCTCCGGAGACGAGCAGCCGGCCGGTGAGAGTCAGCCCGAGACGCCCGACGTTCAGCAGCTTGTCGAGGCGGCGGTGAGCGCCGCACTGGAGCGTGAACGGGCCAGTCTGGCCGAGACCATCGAGGCACAGCGCAAAGCGGCAGTGGAGGAAACGATTGACCAGTACCTCGCCGCGAAGCGCAAGACGTCCGTCGTGACCGAGCTCGACGAGAAGCCGAGCCTCGGCCAGGCGATCGATCAGTACGTCAAAACCACCGGAATCATCCACTAGGAGCAATCATGGCAACACTCGCCGAACTGGCGGAGTCTCTGACCTCCAGCCAGACCGCAGCACTGCTGCAGAAAGTTATCGACACTCAGTTGGTCGATGTCTTCCGCAAGGAAGACCCCATCAAGGGCGCGCTGGCCACGAAGATGTGGGCCAGCGCCGTGTACTACTGGAACACCAGGAATCGACTGCCCTACGCGCAGCCGGTCGTTGAGGCTCCGCCTACCAGCGGAGCCGGCAGCGTCGGTGCGACCCAGTCGAACTACCTGCAGAACTCGGTGCCGATCGCGCACTACCAGGTCCAGGGCGACCTCTCGAAATTTAACATCAAGGTAGCCACGGCCAGCATTACGAACCTACTCGAAGAGGAAATGAGCGCGTCGACCCAGGCCATGTCCTGGTTGCAGACCATGCTCCACCTCTACGGGTCGGCATCGGCCACCAAGACGAGCCTCCGTCCCCAGTGGGACGGCTTCGATCGCCAGATCTCCCAGTCAAGCGCCAACCGATCGGCTCCCAACGCGGGCGTCGGTACCGGCCTGACACTGCTCGATCTGGACAACGCGATCGACGCGGTCCGCACGAAGATCGCCGCGCCCCTTCCGGGGCAGGATTTCGCCTTCATCGTTTCCGAGCCGATGATCTCGAAGATGGGCCGCTTGGTCGGCAGTCAGCGCCAGGTGCTCCAGAACGTCGTCATCAAGCCGGAGCGCATCGATGGTACTTCCGGCAGCGTCTCGACCGCCGATCCGGGCATCGAGGTTCCCAGCTACCGCGGCATTCCGATCCTGGGCACGAGCTTCCTCACGCCCAGTGGCGCGATGTCCGTGGTCACGGCCGCTGCCAGTGGCACGGGTGGCACGATGGCCGCCGCGGCTCGCTATTACGCGGTCGAGGCCATCACGCAGTACGGCCCGACCTACGCGGCTGCGGCCAACGTCACCCCCTCGGCCAGCAACACCGTCAGCCTGACGTTCGCCACGCCCTCCGCCCAGGACATTTTCGGCAACCAGCAGCCCATCCTCCAATACCGCGTCTACGAAGGACCCAACGCCAACTCCATGACGCTCTACGGGGTGGTCGCGGCCAACGATGCCGGCGACACCGCGGTGACCAGCATCCAGGACACCGGCAGCGAGATCATCGCCAACCCTGGCGCCAACCAGGTCGTCGGCCTCTTCGCCGGCGCCTCGGCGGATGCCGGTGACGGCGTCAACGTGGCTCCGCCCACGAGCGCGCCCAGCGCCGGCTACGACGAGTCGATCTTCCTCATCAGCCGGAAGTCCGACTTCGTCTGCGTGCCCACGGTGACCGAAGTAGCCTCTGAAATACTGGCCAACGTCAACGCGCGCAGCGTGCAGTACGCCCTCACCGGCGACTGCGCCCTGGCGATGCGAGCGCCGGCCTTCGGCTTCAAGCTGCAGCGAGTGCTCACCGTCTAGTCCTCCCAGCGGGGCTCGGCGT
>JBOGSL010000080.1:0-6648 GCA_050695395.1 Chloroflexota bacterium
ACTATGGCCTTCGCCTGTTCTATCAAAAGCTCGTGGTGCACAGGGGCAACGTAGGCCGTCTCGTGTAAACCCACGAACTCGTCGGGGCGATAGCCGTGCATAGCGCACGCGGCGGGATTGGCCTCGACCACGACGCCGTCGGCGTCGGTGATGATGATGCCGTCGCTGGTGGCTTCGAAGATGGAGTGATACTGCTCGTCTCGCTCGCGTAGCTTCTTCTCGGTGATCTTTCGTTCAGTGACGTCCTCAACCATGACCACGGCGTACGGCTCTTCATCCGGTTGCCTCACGAGCGAGATGCTCACTTGCCCCCAGACTATCGTCCCGTCTTTTCGCACGTACCGCTTGTCCAGCCGCTGGGACGGCTTGCGACCGGCGAACATGTCGCGGAAGCAGTCCAGGTGGGAGCGAGCGTCGTCGGGATGGCTGATCGCACAGAAATCCATGGCGCGAAGCTCCTCCGCGCTGTAGCCGAGCATGGCTTGCAGGGCCCGGTTCGTCTTGACAATCCGGCAATGCTTGTCGGCGACGGCCATCCCTATGGCCACACCCTCAAAAATTGCCTGAAAGCGAGACTCACCCAGCCGATCTTGTTCTTCGGTGTCTCCGCGCTCTGTCACCTCGTGGAGCATGACATCCCCTTGACTTCCAGTTTAGCCGGGCGCGGCGCAGAGGCGAATGAGACATTCGTCGCAATGCGGCATCAGCCGTTTGTCGTAGGCCGAGCCCATCGTTCGGCCGATGTTTGACCCTGGCTAACCTTCGTACGCTTGGAACGAATCGACAGACAAGGAGGCCATATGCCGACTCTCATCGCTCCCCGAATCAAATCCAACCCCTGGGTCGTACTGCTGGTGCTGACTCTCGGATTCTTCATGATCTTGCTCGACACGACCGTCGTGAACGTCGCGGTACCCGACATGGAGAACGGGCTGCACGCCGGCTTCGACCAGATTCTATGGGTGCTCAACGGCTACATTTTGGTCTACGCCGTACTGCTCATCACGGCCGGCCGCCTCGGTGACATGCTCGGCCCGAAGCGACTTTTCATGGCGGGCCTCGTCCTCTTCACGCTAGCCTCGGCTGCCTCCGGCCTCTCGCAGAACGCCGGGGAACTCATTCTCTTCAGAGCGTTGCAGGGTGTTGGCGGCGCGCTTCTGACCCCCCAAACCCTGGCGATCCTGCCCAGCATCTTCCCGCCCGAGCGGCGCGGGGCGGCCTTCGGCGTGTGGGGAGCTGTCATGGGCCTCGCCGCCATCATCGGTCCCACCCTCGGCGGGTTGTTGGTCACCGATTTCGGCTGGCCATCGATCTTCTTCATCAACGTACCGATCGGGGCGCTGGCGCTGGTCGCGAGCGTGTTCCTCATGCCCGAGGTCCGCTCGCATCGGAGCCATCAACTCGACCTTATCGGTGTGGTGCTGGCTTCGGCCGGTCTCCTGTCGCTCGTGTATGCGCTGGTCGAGGGCCAGACATTTTCGTGGGGTCCAATCACGTCGTTCGCTGCCTTCTCCCTGGGCTCCACGCGTTGGAGCCTGATCAGTATCTACAGCTTGATCCTGTTGGGAGGGGCGCTGCTGGCCACGTTCGTCTGGTGGGAGACTCATGCAGAAGAGCCGCTTCTGCCGCTCTCACTGTTCAGCGATCGCAACTTCTCGGCTTCCAACCTCGTGGGCGCGGCGATCAGCTTCACCATGGCCGGCATGTTCCTGCCCATCACCATCTTCCTGCAGTCCGCGCTCGGTATGAGCGCGGTGCACGCCGGCCTGACCATGGTTCCCATGTCGCTGGCGATCCTGGTGGGCTCGCCGCTGGCGGGACGCCTCTCCGACGTGATCAACGGCAAGTACCTCATCATGGGCGGCGTGGCTGTCGCCGCTGTCGGCATGGGCGTTCTGATACAGTCCCTGTCGCTAGCCAACACAAGCTGGAACATCACGATCCCGTTCCTCGTGATCGGGCTGGGGATGGGCTT
Source organism: Chloroflexota bacterium (assembly GCA_050695395.1). GTDB lineage: Bacteria > Chloroflexota > UBA5177 > UBA5177 > UBA5177 > JBOGSL01. The sequence goes on from JBOGSL010000080.1 coordinate 1,976, forward strand.
CGTGTTCGCGCCCCTCACCACGCTTGCTATGCGTGATGTGAACCCGGCGTTCTCCGGAGCCGCATCCGGGTTCCTCACAGCTTCTCGCCAGGTATCGATGGCGATGGGCAGTGCCGTGATCGGATCGGTACTGGCAACCGGCGTGGCACGGCAGCTTCCGCTAGAGGCCGCTCAACTGGCATCGAGGGTGCCTGCCTCGTTGCGCCACCACTTCCTTGCCGGATTCCAGACTTCCAGTCATGGGGCTCTGGACTTCGGTGCGGGCCAGACGCACGCGACCCTGCCGCCGGGAACGGCTCCGGCGGTCATGCACCACCTAGCGCTCGTGGGGCAGGAGATATTCGGCGGCGCTTTCCTGGCCGCCACTCGGCCATCTCTCCTTGTAGCGGCAGGCGCGCTGGTGCTCGGCGTGATGTTCGCCGTCCTACTGCGCGGCGGCCATAGCGCAGAGGCATCGCGCGCGGAGGTTGTTGAGCCACTGGTGGAGCTGGCGGGCTAACCGGCATCGCAGTCGGGAGCGGAGCCGCTCGGCTCCGCCCCCAGCGCGCTCTCAACAATCGAACGCGCGCCAGCGGATGTCGTTCCGCAAAGGTTGGTCGTCGAGTACGAGTTCGCGAATCGCATCCGGCAGCTTGACACGCTGCCACCCTTCACCCGAGGCGCAGCGCGGAATCGGTGACAACCCCGCGCGACGGATCATCACAAAACGAGGACGGGTCTTTCGCTAGGATCACACCCAGCACTCCTGTCGCTCGCATCACCTCGAGGCTCGACGCTCAGGCGCCAACAACCGCGGCGCGGATCTTCCTAGGAGCCTACCGTCGCAACGTACACATGTCGCGACGCTTCGAAGACCACATCGTCTCGCCGCATCACTCCCAGTGGAGCTCCCTCATCGATCAGCACGTCAAGCGCTGCACGATCCACCGCATCGAGCCTATCTGCGCCAAGGTCCTGCATCTGGCGGAGGGTGCTCAGCACCGCCCGACGCGGCGCGTCGGCAAGCGGCACCGCCGACCGCACGTGCGGCAGCCGGTCGACGGCTACCGTGAATCCGGCCGACTCCAGCATCGCCGGGTAGACGTCCGATGGTTTCGATCCCGGAAGGTCGGCCCGCATCGCCGCCAGCCATTCCGCTTCAAGCGCTTCTAGGCGACCGATGAAGCCGGGCGGGCACGGCTCGGCGCCCTCAGGCAGGAAGCGCAGCGGGTCGCCGTGTTCGGCCAACATCAGTACCCCACGCGGCTCGAGCATCCTCACTAGCCGGCGGAGCATTGCCGCCTCATCGCCGATGTGGTGCAGCACCATGGCCATCCAGATCAGGTCCGCATGGCCCAGCGCATCCACCCCGTCGGGCAGGTCGACCCGGACCGTCTTGACACGCCCCGCCAGCCCGGCCTCTTCGGCGCGTGCGACGACCCGTTGCAGCAGCGGTTCGGCTCCGTCCGCGGCGATCACCGTCGCGGCCGGAAAGCGACGCGCCAGTTCACACGCCATCACGCCGGGCCCGCTCCCGATGTCCAGGATGCGGCGTACCGTTATTCCCGCTTCCCGGCACACGCCCGCTGCCGCATCTGCCGCCTCCGTCACGTACGGCAGCATCATCTCTGCCTCGAGTTCGAGGTTCGCTGCCATCGCGGCCCAATCGATGTCCGTGTCGTCGTCGTGCTGGTGCTCGTGCGGCGGGCTCATAGAACCTACTTTACGTCCAACCCGATGCGCGTGCCGCGGCAGTGTTCGCCGGGGAGGCCGTACGCTCTAGGCGGTTGCTGGAACGGGTTCGGCTCGCGCTGGGGCGGCGGCGCCGCGCCCCAAAGCCAGTCCGATGGTGAGGGCGATGCGGGGCAGCATGGCGGAGTCAATGCCGGTGGTGAAGCCTCGCGCCTCGAGCTGAGGGACCAGCTCTTCGGCCTTCGCGTTGCCCGGGGCACCGGGCGCAAAGGGGCATCCGCCCAGACCGCCGATGGCAGCATCGAAGCTGCGAATGCCGCGGTCAAGAGCGATGTCTACGAGCGCGCCTACACCGCTGCCCGGATCGTGGAGGTGGATTCCAAGTTTCTCGGGGCCACCGGCGAAGCTGAGCGAGGCATCGAGTATGCGGGTGAAGGAGTCGGGTGTGGCAACACCGATCGTGTCGGACAGATTGACGCGCTGGACGCCGGCCGCGAGGTAAGCACCCAGCACTTTGAGCACCTCCGCTTCGCTCACCTCGCCTTGAAACGGGCAACCGAACGCTGTCGAGACCGAAGCGCGTACCAGCTTGCCGGCCGACTGCGCCTCGGCGGTCATCGTCGCAATTTCCGCCAGGCTCTGCTCGGTGGTTCGATTGATGTTGTGCAGGTTGTGCTGGTTCGAGGCGGAGACGACGAAGTCGACCCATTCCACGTCGGTTTGCAGCGCCCGCTCCAGGCCTCGCCGGTTCGGTACCAGCCCGTGGCGGACAACCCTCGAGCCCGGATGGAACGCCGCCAGCAGCTCGGCAGCGTCGGACAGTTGCGGCACCCAATCACGGCGGACGAAGGATGTGACCTCGATGGCCGGAAAGCCGGCACCGGCCAGCAAATCCGCGATCTCCAGCTTGGCTTCGGTCGGCACGATGGTCGGCTGATCTTGCAAGCCGTCACGCAGGGTTACATCAACAATTTCGACGGTCTCAGGCATGGGTCTCCTCCAGTGCTTCGGCGCCCGGCATGGCAATAACGCCTTGCGAAAACAGATCGTTGATGCCCTCGCCGGTCATACCCAGAATATCGCTCAACACGCTCCGGGTGTCCCGGCCAATCGGGCCACCGGCTCGCTCCACGCTGCCGGGATGGCGCTCCAGCGCCGGCATTACCCCCGGCATGGTCACCGGCGAGCCTCGATCCGGGCATGGCGCCTCGATCAAGGCCCGGCGGGCGCGGAAGTGTGGATCCTCGGCGATGTCTTTGACAGTGTAGACGGGACCACACGGCACACCGGCGGCGTTGAGGCGCTCCACCACGTCATCCACCCGACGGGTTTTGGTCCAGGCGATGATGCCCTCGTCCAGTTCATCCACGCGTCGAACCCGGCCCTTGTTGGTGGCCAGATCCGCGTCCTCGGCCCAGTCCAGGCGATCAAGGGCAACTGCGAAGCGCTGGAAGATCGAGTCACCGTTGGCGCCGATGGCGACCCATTCGCCATCCGCAGCCGGATAGACCCCCGTGGGAGCGGCGCGGGCTAGACGGTTGCCATTGCGCAGGTGGACGACGCCCTCATGCACATACTCCGGTATGCCTGCCTCGGTGACGCTCACCACGGCCTCGGTGAGAGCAACATCCACGTGCTCGCCCTCGTGGCGCCGATCGCGTACCCTCAAGGCCAACAGGGCACCGATAACCGCGTAAAGTGACGCGAGCTGATCGCCGAGCGAGACGCCGACGCGTAGGGGCGGTCCGTCGGCATACCCGGTGACGGCGCGGAGCCCGCCCATCGACTCGGCAATGTTGCCGAAGCCGGGGCGATCGCGGTAGGGGCCGGTCTGGCCATAGCCGGAGATGCTGACCATGATCAGCTCGGGATAGAGCTGCACCAGATGGCCGAAGCCCAGGCCCCATTTGTCGAGGCGGCCCGGCCTGAAGTTCTCCACCACCACGTCCACCCTTCCGGCGAGATCGCGGACCAGATCCTGGCCGGCGGCGGTGTGAAGGTCGATCGCAATCAGCTCTTTGTTGCGGGACTGCACGGCAGAGGCGTACGAATCAAACTCGCTCGCGCTGCGACCCCACTGGCGGAGCGGGTCACCCGCGGGCGGCTCGACCTTAATGACGGTGGCGCCGTAGTCTGCGAGCAGGCGGCAAGCGAACGGCGCCGAGATCAGTGTCCCAAGCTCGAGTACTTTGACGCCGTCCAGCGGGCCGCTCATACCGCGGCTACCCCGCCGAGGTACACCGCGGCGACCTGCTCGTCCTCCAGCAGCGTTTCGGCCGGCCCTTCCTTCATCAGTTGGCCCCCCGCCAGCACCATACCTCGATCCGATGATTCGAGCGCGCGACGAGCGTTTTGCTCGACAACCACCACGCCCACGCCCGACTTCGCGATCTCGGCTACATGGCCCCAGACCACATCGGCGTACTTCGGCGCCAGGCCGGCAGTCGGCTCGTCGAGAAGTATGATCTGGGGCTCGGTCATAAGCGCCCGTGCCAGAGCCAGCATGTTTCTCTGGCCACCGCTCAGGTCGCCGGCACGCCTGGCCGTCGCCGCGCTCAGATCGGGGAACATATGGCCGAGCTCACTGATGCGCTGGGGGATACCGGACTTTCGAAGGTAGCCGCCCATCTCGAGGTTCTCTCGAACCGTGAGATTGGGAAAGATATTCTGGACCTGCGGTACGTACGAAATGCCCTTACCCACGATCTGGCTGGGCCGGAGCCCTCCCAGGCGGTGAGCCCCGAGCACAATCTCGCCTGAGAGAACATCGCAGAGGCCGAAGATGGCTTTGATCAGGGTGGACTTCCCCGCGCCGTTGGGCCCGATGATGGTGAGGATCTCGCCGGCATCCAAGGACATGGAGACGTCGTGGACGATTGGGGCATGGTTGTAGCCCGCCGTCACGCGGCGAACGTCAAACAACGCCACGAGCGCGTCCCTCCCCCAGATAGGCTTCAACCACTTCCAAATTATCGCGCAGCTCGGCCATCGGGCCCCGGGCC
>JBOGSL010000081.1:0-6181 GCA_050695395.1 Chloroflexota bacterium
GGTCAGATACGCGCCATGGAGTCGCAGTCGCCTCCCATCCGTCTGGTAGTTCCGGGCTTCGTCTACCGTAACGAGGCGGTCGATGCCAGCCACGGGGACGAGTTCTACCAGATCGAGGGCCTGGCGGTGGATACAAATATCACCATGGCCGATCTCAAAGGTACCGTGATAGAGTTGGCGCACCGGTTCTTTGGCCCGGAGCGAGAAGTCCGCTTCCGGCCGTCGTTCTTTCCGTTCACCGAGCCGAGTGCTGAGCTTGATATCGCGTGTTCGCTTTGCGGCGGCGAGGGTTGCCGCTCGTGCGGCTATCACGGGTGGCTCGAGCTTCTTGGCTCCGGCATGGTGCATCCCAACGTCCTACGTGCCGCGGGTTACGATCCCGAAGAAGTCACCGGCTTCGCCTTCGGCCTTGGCGTGGAACGTTTCGCCATGATGAAGTACGGCATCAACGACCTGCGACTGCTTCGAGACAACGACCTTCGCTTTCTCCGCCAGATCGGCTAGAGATTCATGCGCGTTCCTCTGCAATGGATTGCCGATTACGTCGACATCGATCTGCCAGTTGAAGAGTTGGCTCGGCGTCTCACCATGATCGGGCTCAACGTGGAGGGGATCGATCGGATCGGCGCGGGTTGGGAAGATGTGATCACCGCAAAGGTGGTCGAGCTTCATCCCCACCCCAGCTCGCGAAAGCCGCTCACCGTGGCGACCGTCGATTTCGGAAAGGGAGTGGTGACACTGGTTACGGGGGCCCAGAACGTGAGCCTGGGAGACATGGTCGCGCTCGTGCCGGTTGGGGGCACCGTACCTCACGGCCCGGATGGAGAGCCGATGCTGATTACGCCTCGGCCGATGGCAGGCATCGTATCTGAGGGGATGCTGGCATCGGCGCGAGAGCTAGGCATCTCGCAGGAGCACGAAGGGATCTACATCCTGCCCTCGGATGTTCCGGTGGGGGAACCTCTTCGACGGGTGCTGGGTGACGATGTGCTGGATCTCGAAATTCAGCCGAATAGGCCCGACACGCTTTCCGTGATCGGCATCGCTCGCGAGGTTGCCGCCGTCACCGAGCAACAGCTGTCCCTTCCGAACCTCGACGCGATCACCGGTCAGATCGACTCGGTGGATCAACCGAGCGTAGCGCTGCGGATCGAGGCTCCTGACCTGTGCAGCCGGTACACCGCGCTTCGCATCGAGAACGTGTCCGTGATTCCCTCACCCTTCTGGCTGCGCCGTCGACTGGAAGCCGCCGGTGTTCGTTCGATCAATCTTCCCGTCGACCTCACCAACTACGTGATGCTCGAGTACGGCCAGCCCACCCACGCCTTCGACGCGCGTTCGCTGCAAAGCGGCGCCATCACGGTGCGGCGAGCCCGACCGGGCGAGACCCTTCGCACCCTGGACGGCGTGCAACGAGTGCTCACGCCGGAGACACTGGTTATCGCCGATGGGGAGACGGCAGTCGGTCTCGCCGGCGTGATGGGCGGAGAGAACAGCGAGATCGGGACCGACACCAGGTCGCTGATTCTGGAGTCCGCCACGTTCAACGCGGCCAACGTGTACCGAACGGCCCGGACGCTCAACCTTCGCACCGAAGCTTCGGCGCGTTTCGAGAAGGACTTGCCGCCCGAACAGGCCATCCTGGCCGGCAAGCGTTATCTCCAGCTTCTCGCTCAGTTGAGCCCGGAGCCGCTTCGTGTCTATGAAATCAGCGATGAGTGGATCAACCGACCGGAGCAGCGAACCATCAATGTGAAACTGTCCGAAGTGGAACGCCAACTGGGCCTCATGGTGGGGCGCGAGCAGGCGGCCGAAGCGCTTAGTGTGATCGGCTTCGAGGTGGACAAGGAGAATGGACGCCTCGCCGTTGGGGTGCCCTACTGGCGCCGAGCCGACGTCCAACAGCCGATCGATCTGGTCGAGGAAGTGGGGCGGCTAATCGGCTACGAGGCGATTCCGGCGGAGCTTCCCCGTAAGACACTGCCGCCTCAGCCCGCCGAGCCCGAGCGAGAGCTAGCGGACGAGATCCGAAGAACCTTGCTGGGCGCCGGCATCAACGAGGCCGTGACGGGAACGCTTAGCTCCATGTTCAGCCTGGAGCGGCTTGCCGAGCCGGCAGCCGGCGCCGGCCAGGAAAGCTGGTCCGCTTCCATAGTTTCCAACCCGGCGGGCATTGAGCGGCGAGAAGCCGGCGCAGAGCCCATCGCGTTGCTCAACCCGGCGAGCCGGGAGCGCGACGTGTTGCGGACCTCCCTGCTCCCCGGCCTACTCGACGCCATTGCGCGCAACGTGCGCAACACCGACGAGAACCTGGCATTCTTTGAGATCGCCCGCACCTATTTTCCGCGGGTCAACGAGCTTCCGTATGAGAGACGGGGTCTTGCGGTCGCGGTCTCCGGTCTTCGGCGACCGCTCAGCTGGCAAGAGCCTGCTCCGGGCCCATATTCGTTCTACGACCTGAAAGGCATTCTTGTTGCAGTGCTGGAAGCGCTGCGAATCGAAGGATGGGACATTGTGGAGGAGAAGCACCCGGCGCTGCACCCAGGCCGGGCCGCGGGCCTTCGAGTTGGACAGCTGAGCGCGGGCTTCTTCGGCCAGCTTCATCCCGAGGTTGCCGCTCGCTTTGACATCCGGTGGCCGGTGCAGGTAGCCGAAATCGACCTGGACACACTGATCGAGCATCGGGCAGCGACCCGCCAGTTCTCCCCATTGCCACGATATCCGGCGGCTCGACGTGATATCGCCGTTATTCTTCCGGTTGACGTTCCGGCGGCCGAGGTGGAGCGAGTTGTGCGCCATGCCGGCGGAGATCTCCTCACATCGGTGCGCTTGTTCGACGTTTTCGAGGGTCCGTCGCTCCCGGAGAACACCAGGAGCCTCGCCCTCGCGCTCGAGCTTCGGTCTCCCAATGCGACCCTCGGCTCGGAGGACATCGCGGCATTGACGGAGGGAATCGTGCAAGCGTTGACCGACCGACTGGGAGCAGTGCTCCGGGAATGATCAGCGAACGCGCCCTCGCCATCCTGGAGTTCGACGAAATCCGCCGGATGCTGGCTGAGCACGCCTCATTCTCGATGGGAAAGGAAGCGGCGCTCGCCCTCGAGCCGGCTACCGACATCGGCATCGTGGGCGAACAATTGCGCCAAACGAGCGAAGGCCGCCTTCTGCTGGCGGCGCATCCCTCGGCTCACCTGGGCGGCGCTCGCGACGTTCGAAACGCCGTCGGACGGGCGCGCGTGGGAGCGGTGTTGACGCCGGCGGAATTTCTCGACATCGGTGGCACGCTGTCGGCCTCCGCCCGCTTGCGGCATACCCTGCGCTCGAGCGATCAGCCGCTTCCCTGGTTCCATCATCAAGCCGAGCGTCTGATCGACCAGAAAGATCTGATGGACGCCATTGACCGAACGTTCACCGATCGGGGAGAAATCCTGGACAGTGCAAGCGGCACGTTGAGGAGACTTCGGCATGAGGTCGTGGCTGCGGAATCGCGCCTGACCGAGAAGCTCCGAACGATGACGGCTTCAAGCTCGACGCGAGAGTCGCTCCAGGAGCCCATCGTGACGATGCGCAACGGTAGGTACGTGCTGCCGGTCCGCGCCGAGGCACGGGCGAAGATTCCGGGCATCGTGCACGATCAATCATCGAGCGGCCAGACGGTGTTTATCGAGCCGCTGGTCGTGACCGAGCTAAACAACCGGCTCAAGGAGCTGCAGCTTGACGAGCAGCGTGAAGTCGAGCGGATTCTCCGCGCTCTGTCGGAACAGATTGTACCCATAGCGTCGGAGCTGACCGACACGGTAGAAGCCCTGGGCGCCATGGATCTGGTCCTGGCGAAGGCCAGGTACGCCGAGGACCTGGGCGCCGTCGAGCCGGCTCTAAATGGCGAAGGACGAATCTCACTTCTCGAGGCGCGGCATCCGCTGCTGGGAGAGGGAGCGGTCCCGATCTCAGTCTGGCTCGGCCGCACATTTCGCATCCTGGTGATCACCGGGCCCAATACGGGCGGCAAGACGGTGGCTCTCAAGACGGTCGGCTTGCTCACCCTCATGGCCCAGGCGGGATTGCATCTTCCCGCCGGCGGCGGCTCAGAGGTAGCCGTCTTCCCGCGTGTGTACGCCGACATTGGCGACGAGCAGAGTATCCAGCAGAGCTTGAGCACCTTCAGCTCGCACATGCGAACCATCATCGATGTTCTTCCGCTCGTCCGCAACGATAGTCTGGTTCTTCTCGATGAGCTTGGCGCCGGCACAGACCCGGCCGAGGGAGCCGCGCTGGCCCGTGCCATTCTGACCACGCTGCTGGAGCGAGGCGCGCGAGCCGTCGTCACGACGCACTACAGCGAGATCAAGAGTTTCGCGCACGAAAGCGAGGGAGTAGAAAACGGCAGCGTCGAATTCGACGTCGAGACCCTTTCCCCCACCTACCGGCTGACGATCGGGTTGCCGGGGCGAAGCCAGGCTCTGGCGATAGCGCGCCGGCTGGGTATGGCAAAAGCTGTGATCACCCTGGCACAGGGATTTCTGGCGCAGGGAGCGGCGCATATCGAAGATCTGCTGCGCCAGATCCAGGATGAGCGCAAGGAGATGAGCCGGCTCTTCGAGCGAGCGACCGAAATTCACGGCGATGCGGGCAAGCTGCGAGCGCGGGCGCGTGAGGAGCTGAGCGACGTGCTGCGCCGCCGCGACGCTATCCTGGCTGAAGCCGGCGAGGAAGCCGCCGGCGCGATTCGCGGCTTGCGATCGCGATTGCAGCAGATTGAGCGGGAAGCCCCGGCCGGACGGTCTGGCGTGGCCCGCCGGCGGCTGAGCGACGAGATCGAGGCGGCGCGCGAAGAGGCAACCCTGGTACTCAACCTGGCCGCGGATCGAGGCGCCGTTGTCGAACCCGGAGGCATTTCGGCGGGATCGACGGTTCAGGTGGGCTCGCTGGGGCAGCAGGGAACGGTTCTGTCGGTGAATGACGGCGTCGGAGAGGTGCAGGTGGGCCAGTTCAAGCTTCGCGTCCCGGTGGAGGATCTCGAGCTAGCGACCCGCGCAGAGAAGCAACGAGATCGTGCCGTAGAAACGTCGCTGGAAAGCACGCTTCCGCCCGCGGAGCTCGACCTGCGAGGGCGCCGAGCCGAAGAAGCGATCTACGAGGTGGATCAGTACCTGCACGACAGCTATCTGCACGGCCAGAGCGCGGTTCGCATCATCCACGGCAAGGGAACGGGGGCTCTACGGCAGGTGATTCACGAGCAGCTGCGCGATCACCCCGTGGTGCGCAGCTTTGCCACGGAAGCGGCTAATCGCGGGGGAGAAGGCGTAACGGTCGTGCAGCTCGGGCAATAGGTTCTCGATAAACCGTGAACCTACTGGAGGAGTTCCCGATACACCGGGAGCCTACTGGAGGAGTTACCGATACACCGGGAGCCTACTGGAGGAGCAGCTCGAAGTTGACGTGCTTGCCTTCGCGCGAAAGGCGGATCCGAGCCGGGTACAGCGCGTCGCCGTGTTCCACATACTGGGTGAGGATGGAGGCCGTCAGCGAACCTATGATCGCGCCTGTGATGGCTCCCAGGACAAAGAACTGAGCATTTCGGATGGCTTGTGATGCCGGCATGGTACGTCGCCTACTGGATCTTGAGGAGCGTCGGAGCTTCGTTCCAGCGGCGCTCCAGATCGTAATAATCTCGTTGCTCCGGGCTGAAAAGATGAACCACAACCTGGCCGTAGTCTAGCAAAACCCAGCCTTGCGTCGCCGGTCCCTCTTCGCCGATCAAGGCGATATCGTCATCGGACATGGCGTCTCGGACGGCGCGGCTTATCGCCTGGAGCATTCGGTCGCTGCTCGCCGTGGCCACTACAAAGTACTCGGCCAGCGTGGTAGCCTTGCCGATTTCCAGCAGGGTCACGTCGCTAGCCTTCTTGTCGACGGCGATATCGACGATCTCGCGGGCAGTATTTGCGGCATCGTACTCGCGCCGCACTGCCTTATTCTCCTGCCGCATCACCTCAGTATATCAGTCCTCACGTGGGACAGGGGTGCTAGAGGCTATGCTAGAATTCGGGACGCCAAAGATTCGGGAGTAGCGAATGACCTCTGATTACAACATGCGATTTACCATCGTGGACGAAAGGGGAGCGATCAGCTTCGTCGGGGACGGCTTCCTGCTCCTGCCTTTGGTCGCCGCCTGCGCGAC
>JBOGSL010000082.1:0-1658 GCA_050695395.1 Chloroflexota bacterium
TCCCTGTACCCCTCCGACGAGTACGTCGAGATCACCGCGTACCACTACGCGCGGACCCAGGATCCCGAGGCGGCCGACTGGCTCGAGCGAGCCGGTGACCGCGCGGCGCGCACCTACGCAAACGACAGCGCCATTGCCCACTATGCAGACGCCGCCGATCGCCTGAATGCCACGAGTCCGGCGATCGCGGCCCGACTTGACGAGAAGCTGGGGACGGTGCTTACGGCCGGCAGATATGATGAGGCTCTGACTCGCTTCGATCGGGCCGCAGACGTCTACAAACATCACCGCGATCTCGAATCGGCGGGCCGCGTCACCGCCGCTCTCGGCATGACGCATCGCTACCGCTTCTCGCTCGACGAGGGGATCGGGCGCGTTCAACCCATGATCGACCTGCTCTCCTGGAGCGGCCCGTCCGAGGCCCTGGCTGCCCTCTATATCTCGCTTGCCAATCTCTACTTCTCCGCCGGTGCTTATGCGGAGACCTTATCAGCAGCGGAGCAAGCCACCGAGATCGCGCAGACCATTGGCAACGATCGGCTGAGGGGCGAGGCGGAAGAACGTCGCGGATCTGCACTCGGCCATGTGCGAGGAGCCGAAGAGGGAGTGAAGATCCTCGAGGATGCCATTCCGCTCATTGAGGCAAGCGGCGATCTCCTTGCCCTCTTCCGTGCCGTGAATAATCTCGGCTACTACCACTGGTTGCAGGGAAGAATGGATCTTCAGCGACCGAGGGCCGCGCAAGGCGTAGACCTCGCTGTAAGGGCGGGCAATCCCGATCAGCTAATCTTTTCGCTGGTCAACGCCAGCGATGTTTACTTCTACCTGGGTGATTGGTCCACCGCAGAGGAGTATGTGCGGCGCGCGGCGGCTGTCCCGGGATCAGGGTCGGAGGAGCATACCCTGCTCAAGCAACAAGGACAGCTGGCGATGTGCGAAGGGCGGTGGGATGAGGCGGCTCGCTTGCTCACTCGGGCGGTGGCGACTGCCGTAGAGAGGGGAACCCGTCAGGGCGTCGAGCAGGGGGAAGCGGCCGCCGCCGAGCTAACCACCCTCCGGGGCAATGCGGCTGACGCGGTACGCCGACTTGCCCCCCTGGCGGGGGACGAGAACGTCGATGCAGCGGTGCTTCCCGCGCTGGGTTGGGCTTATACGGAGACTGGAGACCTGGACGCGGCCGAGTCGATCATTTCGCGGTGCTTATCCCATCTACCGCGACACGGCCGGATCTACCTGCCCGACACGTTACGGGCGCTTGGCCTGCTCCGCAGGCGGCAGGGGAGACCGGACGAGGCCGCGCGAGCTCTCACGGAGGGGCTTGAGGTCGCCCGTGGAATCCCCTATCCGTACGCAGAAGCTCGGATTCTGGCAGATCTGGGCGAGCTCTTGATGGATCGCGGCGAGACGCGCGAGGCCCGAGAACACCTGGACGAGGCACTTGGCATCTTCGAAAGATTGGGTGCGGCCAAGGATGTCGAGCGTGTGGAAACGCTGCTCGGAGGCGTGGGCGTAGCGGTTGACTGACGTGAGGCGTACGCGGGCTAAAGCTCCGCGAACAAACGTGCTCGCCAATTCACGTGCGCCAGAAGTCGAGCAGCCGGCGCAGAGCGAGCCGGCCCACGGGAGGCCCTGTCGGGCCTCGCCAACTGACGCTTGAC
>JBOGSL010000083.1:0-2282 GCA_050695395.1 Chloroflexota bacterium
TGCCGGCCGAATCGCGCCGGAATGGGCGGCAGCGGAACGGGCAGCGGCCCGGGGTCGCAGAGCCAGACCGAAATGGCCGGCAGTGGAACGGGCCACGGGCCAGGATCGTAGACCCGGACCGAAGCGCCCGCGCAGACCGGGCGGGGGTCCGGGTGATCGGTGTCCCCTACCTGCAGAGCCCGCGGCTACTCCGGCCGAAGGTGCAGATCAGGCGGCCTACAGAAACTTCTCCAAAAAATCCGCCACGAGTTGATATGCGACGAGCTTGTTCTTGAGCTTGACCACTCCGTGGCCCTCATCCGGGAAGTGGAGAAACTCGACGGGCAGGCGGCTTGCCACCGCGGAGACGATCTGCTCGGCTTCATTGAGCGGCACGCGAGGATCGTTGTCCCCGTGGATCACCAGCAGAGGGCACTCGATGCGATCCACCCTGTGGATCGGGGATATCTCGCGAAGGAGCTCGCGATCTTTCTCGGGATCACCGTACTCGGGTATGCGCCAGTGGCGACGATAGGGGCTGGTGTTCTGGAGGAAGGTCTCGAGATTGGCGATGCCGACGATGTCAACGGCGGCCCGCCAGAGATCGGGGTAGCTGGTAATCGCGGCGAGTACCATGAAACCGCCGTAGCTGCCTCCCATGACCGCCAGCCGATTCGCGTCGACTCGGGCCGAGGCACGGAACCAGCCCGCCGCGGCTTTGAGGTCGGCCACCGAGTCCATCCGCTTCTCCACATCGTCCAGATGGGTGTAGGTTCGGCCGTAGCCGCTGCTGCCGCGGACATTTGGTACAAACACAGCGAAGCCGCGACTGAGCAGGTACTGATCGACCGGACTGAAGGCAGGGAGGGCCTGTCCCTCGGGCCCGCCGTGCACGTGGAAGACGACCGGAGGATTGGAGACGTTAGCCGGCATGAACAGGAAGCCGGGGATCTGTCGGCCGTCGAAGGATTCGTACTCGATCAGCTCGGGGGAGACGAAGGTGTCGGCGGGGACCCCGCCGGCGGGCACGAAGGTAAGCCGGCGAGCGCCTGAACCCTGGTCCCAGAGCCAGATGTTGGGGTTGAGCGACGGATCGGTGAAGACGAAGGCCAGCGTGCTGCCGTCGGCCGACCAACTGGGTTGCAGAACCACGCCACGGGGCAGATCGTCCACAGGCTGCCCCACAGAGGGGTTCTCGATCGAGCCGATCGACAGGCTGCCATAGCCATCGTGGTTGCGGACGAGGGCGAGACCGCCGGTTTCTCGGCAGAGGGCGAGCCAATCGGTGTCGGCATCATCGGGGTTGAGCATCTCCAGTCCGTGGCCTTCCAGATCCATCCGCGCAAGGCGGTTGAATTCGCTGCCCTGGTCGGTGAGCAGGTAGATGCTCTGGCCGTCGGGCGAGAAGACGGCCTGGTTATACGAGACAGGCGGGTCATGCGGCGTAAGGTACGCGGCCTTCTGCGTAGTGAGATCGAGCAAGTACAGATCGGTATCCAGGGCGCCCGTCTGGCGTCGGATGAGGAGGTAGCGGCCATCGGGCGACCAATCGGTGACGAAGTTGCTGCCATCTTGCTGGTAGACGCAGCGCCGATTGTTGCCGTCCATGCCGACGACATAAACATCGAACCAGGCTGGGTCGCGGCTGTTGTCGGAATACGCAATCCAGTCGTCGTTCGGTGAGATGGCGCCGAAAGTGTGAATGGCCTTCGGGTCGACCGCCAGGTCAGAGATGAGCCCGTCGCGCCAGAGATAGAGCTGCTCGCGTTCGTTGCCGCCGGAGTCCAGGCCGAAGACGATCTCGGGCCGATGATGGGCGTACTGGGCGCGCATCACCCGCTCGGAGCTGAAGGTAAGCTGCTCCGGCCAGCCGCCGTCGGCAGGGATACGCCACACCTGCGGCACGCCGGTGATGTCCGCCAGGAAGGCGACCTGCGAACCATCAGGCGAGAAGCTGGGACCGGACGTCGTTTGGGCGCTGAGGTACTGGTGGAGGGGGTAGGAAGCGGTCATCACATCCAGGTTAGCGTGCTGGAGGGAGTTGTGGATCGTGAGTTGTGGGTCGTGGTCATGGTGCGAGAGCATCGGACCAACCGGGCAGGCGGCCCCTGGCGGACATAGATGCGGCGGGCCCCTACGATACGGTTCGCGCGCATCCGTGTGCGAAGGCGCTCAGCGCCTGCCGTAGGCCGGCTAGCTCCTGCGCCGGCCCTATGACGTGTGGAGCTTCGGATCGCCGCGAGGGTGCTCGCGCACGAAGCGCCAGCGAGCGTGCATGAACGCCCGGGCGGGCGTGGTTGCCG